>JBKPGQ010000044.1:0-22258 GCA_046729455.1 Verrucomicrobiota bacterium | reverse complement strand
CCTATATTCCTCACGCGTGAGCAGCACCGGATCCATCTTGTTGGCGTCGCAGGCAGCGGCATGAGCGGTATCGCTGCCCTTTTGATCGAGCTCGGGCACACAGTCAGCGGTTCGGACAGGGTTAGTAGCATGGAAACAGATCGATTGCAGCGATTGGGTCTGCGTTTTCGGGAGCAGCATCGACCGGAGGACGCCGGCACGGCTGATCTCATTGTCTTTTCTTCTGCAATCAAGAGCGATAATCCAATACTTGTTAGCGCGCGCAATTGCGGAAAACCGGCCGTCCGCCGCGCGGAAGCGTTGGCCGCAATCATGCGCAGCAAACGCGGCATCGTCGTCGCTGGAATGCACGGCAAAACGACAACCTCAGCAATGACGGCGCACGCCTTGCGCGAGGGCGGGCTACATCCGTCCCATTACGTTGGCGCAGAGATTCCGATTCTGGGAATGAACGCGCACTGGGATTCGCGCGGCGAATATTTCGTCGCTGAAGGTGACGAGAGTGACGGCACCGTCGCGCTCTTTCAACCCGAGCATACGCTCATTCTGAATATCGAGGAAGAGCATCTGGATTTTTATGCTGACCTTGGCGCGATTGAAAAGGTTTTCGCGCGATTGATGACGCAAACGACCGGCAAAGTTTTTTATAATGTCGACGACAAAAATGCCGCCCGGGTATGTCGATCTTTGGCGCGCGTAGTTTGCTACGGTTTCGCCGACAACGCCGATTATCGCGCGGTAGATATCCGGCTAAAAGATTTTGCGTCGACGTTCCGGGTCAATCATTGCGGACAGGATCTCGGCGAAGCAGTCTTGAATGTGCCCGGACAACATAACGTTCACAATGCGCTGGGAGTGATCGCGCTCGCGTCAGAACTTGGCATTGGGTTTGAAAAAATCGCGAAATCGCTGGCAAAGTTCGAGCACGCGCGGCGCCGGTTCGAAATCAAATACGACAGCCCGCGATTTCTTTTGGTGGACGATTACGGGCATCACCCCACAGAAATTCGCGCCACGCTAAAGACGGCGAGATCGGTCGGGCGCAAGCGCGTGCTGACCATGTTTCAACCGCACCGTTATTCGCGCACGAAAGCGTTGCGGAAGGAATTTGGTCGCGCCTTCGATGATGCGGACCGCGTGGTAGTGACGGATGTTTATGGATCGAGCGAAGCGCCGATTCCGGGAGTGACCGGACAAATAATCGTTGATGAAATCGTTGCACACGGGCATCGCAGCGTCAGTTACGAGCCACGTCTGGAATGGGTGCGTCGGACTATAGGAAACATGCTCGAGTCCGGCGATCTCGTTTTGAGTCTCGGTGCCGGAAATATTCACGAGCAGTTATCCGCCCTCGCTGCCGACTTGGTTATTGCAGAAAAGTTGAAAGAGATCGTGGGCCAAGACGGTGAAGTCCGTCTCTATGAGCCGCTCTCGAAACACACGACTCTTCGCGTAGGCGGTCCTGCGCAATTTTGGGTCGAGCCGCGAAATGAGAAGGCGTTTGCCGAATTGGTCCGGTTTTGCCGGGACGAAAATCTTCCGCTCTTCGTGATCGGTCGAGGATCGAATCTTCTCGTTCGCGATGGCGGCGTTCCCGGCGTGGTGGCTCATCCGTGCGGTGGCGATTTTGACAAGATCGAGATCAACGGCGCCGAGATCATCGCAGGCGCCGGGGCGAAATTAAAAGAAGTGGCTTACGCGGGAAAGGGGGCCGGCATTGGCGGGCTGGAGTGGTTGGAAGGAATTCCGGGCACGGTTGGCGGCGGTTTGCGTATGAACGCGGGGGCGATGGGCGCGCAAACTTTCGAGAACGTCGTTCGTGTCCGTTATCTCGATGCTAACGGCGAGGCGCACACAAAAACGCGGGACGAACTGGAAGTGTATTACCGCAATTTTCCGTTGCTGGAGAAAAATTTTGCAGTGTCCGCCGTTTTTCGCGGCCACCCGGCGCCGCCCGAAGAAATCGTTCGCAGGTTGGAAGCCTCGCAGGAGAAACGGCGCACGTCACAACCGGCAGCGAAAAGCGCAGGCTGCATTTTCAAAAATCCCGATTCATGTCCTGCGGGAAAGCTGGTTGACGAGTTGGGATTGAAAAATTCGCGTGTCGGAAAAGCGCGGGTATCGGAGGTGCATGGTAATTTTATTGTCAATGACGGCGGCGCGACAGCGGCAGAAATGCTGGAGCTAATTGAAAATATCAAGGCGACTGCGCGGGCCAAGCGCGGAATCGAGTTGGAGACCGAAGTGCAAATCGTGGGAGAGCCGGGGTGACGATGGTGACAGATAAAAGATTGCCGAGAAAAATTGCGGTGTTAATGGGCGGCCCCGGGTCTGAGCGCGATGTGTCGTTGGCGACTGGTCGCGGCGTTTCTAAAGCGCTTCGCTCGTTAGGCACAGAAGTCGTCGAGGTCGATGTTCGTGACGAAGACTTTGCGCTTCCGAAAGATGTCGATCTTGCGTTCATTACCATTCACGGAACCTTCGGCGAAGACGGTCAGCTCCAGAAAATTCTGGAGGACCGCGGCGTGCCGTACACCGGTGACGGCGTACAGGCAAGCCTGGCGGCATTCGATAAGATTTTGTCTAAAGAAAAATTTCGCGAACACAATGTCGTCACTCCGGAATGGGAAGTCGTCGAAGTCGGCCAGCCCCCAACGATTTCGGTTCCACTAGTGGTAAAGCCGGCGAGGCAAGGTTCTACCGTTGGCGTGGTGATTGTAAAAACCGCGAGCGAGCTTGATTCGGCAATGGCGGAGGCCGGCAAATTCGATCGTAAATTGTTGATAGAAAAATTTGTGCCGGGCCGCGAGTTGACGATAGGTGTTCTTGGTGATCAAGCCCTGCCGATTCTTGAAATAATTCCCAAGGGCGGTTTTTACGACTTCAATAACAAGTACCCATTTCTGAATCCGCAAGCTGGCGGTGGCGCCGAGCATGTTTGCCCGGCCAAAATCGATCCGAATAAGACGAAGCAGATTCAGGAACTGGCGCTGCGTGCTTTTCGCGCGCTCGGCCTGGTTGTTTACGCCCGGGTTGACATGCTGCTTTCCGATTCGGGCGATCCGTTCGTGCTGGAAGCGAATACCATTCCAGGAATGACTGAGGCGAGCTTGCTGCCGGAAGCCGCTGCCGCTGCCGGCATCAATTATGTCGATCTTTGTGCGCGTATCATCGCGCTCTCTCGTGCCAGAACGGAAAGGAGCCGGAGGTGAGACCTATCCAGAGACGCTCCCAATCGCGCAATCGGCGAGTCTCCAATGTGCGCCAGCGCCGCCAGCAGCACTTGCTTGATGTGAAAGTTCGCTCCCGCAGAGTGGCACAGCATCGTGCGCGAAAGGCACTGGCAGTTCTCTCCCGAGTGGTATTGCTCGCCGCGCTGTGCGCCGCGATTTATGCGGGAACGCGTGAAGCCGCGAGACGCCTGTTTTTCGAAAACGCCGACTACACGCTGAAGACAATTGAATTGCAGACGGACGGAACCTTGCAGCGCGAGCAGATTTTGAACGCCGCCGATCTACGCGAAGGCGAAAACATTTTCCGCATAAATCTGGCTCATGTTCACGATCTGATACAGCAGCTGCCTCAGACCGATGAGGTGCAGGTCGTGCGAAAATTGCCTTCCGAGATCGATATTCGTGTCGTGGAACGAAAGCCGATCGCGTGGATCACGACCGAAAAGGAAATTTCCGATCCGTTTGCATCAGACTCCGCTTTTCTAGTGGACGCGCGGGGCGTTTTGATGAAAGAAAAGAAGTTGTTGCCCGAATATCTCGGATTACCGGTCATCCTGGGATGCTCGACCGAATCGCTCGAGGTGGGCAAAGTCGTCGAATCGCTCGAAGCTAAGACCGCGCTGGAACTGCTGCGTTTAAGCGCGCGCAGTTTTTTGCAGATGCGCTTTCAAATCCGCGAGATCGATGTTTCCGAAAGTTACCGCCTGCTGGTGACCGACAAGAATCATAGTCGCGTGACGTTTGGCTATAACGATCTCGAAACGCAATTACGCCGGCTGGAACAATTTCTTGTTTACTGTGACGATTCAAAGCAGGAACTGGCAACGTTAAACCTGCTTGTGCAACGAAACATCCCGGTGACTTTCGCGCCGCGGCCAGTCGCCGTCATTAATGATACCATCGAGCCTGCTGTACAACCGCGGGTTATGAAGGCAATTCCAGTGCATGCGGCGGAGAAGACTGCGTCCTCGCCTTCCAAGGCGCGCACCAGTTCGAAGCCACCCCTAAAGGCAATTCCCACTCAGCGACAGAAAACGGATTAACACAATGGCGAGCAATAATTTGATGATTGGTCTTGAGATTGGAACCTCCAAAATCTGTGTCGTTGTCGGCGAGAGTCGGCCTGATGGCACCGTCAAGATTCTCGGTGTCGGCCAGACACCATCGCGTGGCGTACGCAAGGGCGAGATCGTTGATTTTGAAACGGCGATGAAATGCGTGCACGAAGCCGTGGTCGATGCCGAACAGAAAAGCGACGTGATGATCCGGAGCGTTTATGTGGCCGTTGCCGGATCGCACCTTCAAAGCTTCAACAATCGGGGATGCGTCATGCTCCCCGAGGATCGTGATGAAATCGATGAGCAGGATGTCGAAGACGTCAAAATCAATGCGCGCGAGGTAAGCATTCCTGCGCAGAACGCGTTCCTTCATTCTATCATTCAGCATTATCATGTCGATGGACAGGACGGCGTGCTGAACCCAGTCGGGATGCTCGGCCAAAGATTACAAGCCGATTTCCACATTATTCACGGTGTGCGAACGCGCATCCAGAACACGATCCGGTGTGTGAAAGAATTGCCACTCGACGTTGAGGATGTCGTTTTCGGGGGGCTTGCTTCTGCCCAAGTCGTTCTGACGCAACATCAGAAGGACCTCGGGGCGTTGGTGATCGATATCGGCGGCGGGACGACTGACTATATTTTGTACGCGGACGGCGCAGTGAAGCAGAGTGGTTGCATTGCGATCGGCGGAGACCATATCACCAATGACATTTCCATGGGCTTGCGCATCCCAATGGCGCGCGCAGAGAAACTCAAAATCGAGGAAGGAAGTTGTGTGCTCGGCAATTGTTTCCCAGGCGAAATGATTTTGCTAAAGGACGATTCCGGTTTTGCGGGGAAGGAAATCGAGCGCGAGACGTTGAACACGATCATTCACTTGCGCCTGCGTGAAACTCTTGAGTTGCTCAAGCGCAGACTCGACGAAGAGCCATTCATCAATTACCTCGGCGGCGGTATTTTCATTACCGGCGGATGCAGCCTCCTTAATGGCATTGACAACCTCGCTGAAGATATTTTCGAAATGCCCGCGCACGTTGCGCACGCTCAAACAACATCGGGCGTGACGTCTGCAGTAGAGAACCCGCAATTTTCGACTGCAATCGGGTTAATCAAATATGCCCAAGCCGTGCAAACAGATCGGCCGGCGCGTGGAATCGGGCGAATCCTGGGAAGAATTTTTAGCGGAAGACGATAGAGAAACTGAAAGATCGATATGATTCAACTTAGCAAAAACTACAGTCTCCCTGAGCGTGCGGAGGAATTTATTCCAATCAAAATTGTCAGCGTGGGCGGCGCCGGTCTGAATGCGCTCGACCGGATTGTGCTCGACGGTTTGGAGGGCGCAGAAGTTCTGGCGCTCAACACCGACGTGCAGTCGCTGGCGAGTTCCGTTGCCGCACACAAAGTACAACTCGGGCGGACAGTCACCCGTGGTTTGGGCGCAGGTGGCGACCCCGAGGTTGGCTATCAAGCCGCTTTTGAATCGACAGAGGAGATTCGCGAGGCGTTGACTGGGGCGAGAATGATCTTCATTTGCACTGGGCTGGGGGGAGGCACGGGATCGGGCGCGGCGCCGTATGTCGCTCATCTTGCTCGCGAGGCGGGAGCCCTGGTGCTTGCGTTCGCAACGCTACCGTTTGCGTTCGAAGGTAGGCGTCGCAATGCCCAAGCGCGCGAAGCTCTGGCTCGTCTGAACGAGATTGCCAACGCAGTAGTTTGCTTCGAAAACGATCAGATGGGCGACATGGTCGCTCCGCACGCAGGTATTCACCAGGCATTTTCAAAAGCTGACACGACCATCAGTCAGAGCGTCCGTTCGATTGTGAATCTGATTCAGCGACCGGGACTCATTCGCATTGGCTTTGATGATTTGCTTTCTGCATTGCGTAGCCGCAATGGCCGATGCCTGTTTGGCTATGGTGAATCCGATTCGGACAATCGCGCGCACGATGCACTCGCGCAGGCGCTCAAGAGTCCATTGATGGATCGAGGTCGCACGCTGGCGGATGCCGCGCGGGTTCTCATTCAAGTGGCAGGCGGGCCGGGTATGACCTTGTCCGAAGTGGAAATCGTCATGAAAGAGCTCGATCGGCACATTAGCGACGACACGCAGATTCTTTTTGGCACTGCTGTGGACGGACGAATGGGAGATCGTTTAAGCGTTACAATCATCAGTTCGTTTACGGCGGATGAGCATCTGTCGCAGACTCAATCTCCACTGAGTAGTGCGCCGGCAATGCCGCCAGTGTGGGAGCAGCCTCGGGAAACCCCGCCGAAGGGCGAGCTTGAGCCCGAGCCGGCTCCGGTCGAAGATTTTCAGCCCGCCGAGCCGCCACCTGTCGAAGAGGCCAGCTTCGCTGAGGTCGAAAGCGCGCCAGAACCCTCTGTGGAACCAACCTCGAACACGTTTGAGGTTCTCGAGGTGCCCGAGCCGCCTGTGAGTACACCGCGAAAAAAGCCTGCGCCTGCCAAGGAGGAAAAAGTATCTGCTGAAAAATCCATGCAGGCCAAACAGGAGGTTTTGCAGTTCGAGCCGGTCAACCGTGGTCGCTTTGAAAAAAGTGAGCCGACTATTGTTGAAGGGGAAGATCTCGACGTCCCGACTTATCTGCGGAAGAAGATCAAGGTGAAGTGACTTCCTGTCATCCCGAGCCGCGAAGACGGCGAGGGAACTCTCAGTCGGGCGACCAATTACGCAAGCGTTCACCAAGCGCTTTCCGCTAGCGAAGGCATTGCGGCACACGGAAGTGCGCGCCTTAATTGCGAGGTCCTTCGCTCCGCTCAGGATGACGATGGGTGGTTTGGGGTGCAGTCCTACTTCTTCATCAATTCGAGCACGGCGCTCGTCATTCCGATGATCCCGACACGGATCGTTGGTTCGGGAACGGGCGCGAATTTGCTCGAATGCAGGCTTGGCAACTCGTTTCCCGCCTGCTTGTACTCCGCGATCTTCGCCGGCTCGACCGCCCCAATGTGGAAATCAACCGCGGGGATGGAATGGTCCGGCAAGCTATATTCAGAAAAATCTTCGCCACCCATTGTTGGATCGACAATCTCCACGTTTTCGTTGCCTAACGAGTTCTTCCAAACAGCGACCAGCCGCTTTGTGAGCTCGGGATTATTATAGGTCGCCGGGCAAAATTGATCTTTGGATACACTGACAATCGGCGCGCGATCGGGCGGGACTCCGCCAGCGGCGGCGATTCCTTTAGCGATCCTCTCAATCGCGGCCAATACGCGCCCGCGCGTCTCAGGTTTGTACGTGCGCACGGTCAACTGCATTTTCACTTCGTCCGAGATAATGTTGTGCTTTGTCCCGCCGTGGATCGAACCCACCGTGACAACGATTGGATCCAGCGGATTATTTTCCCGGCTTGCGATGGTTTGCCAGTCGTTAATCATTTCCGCCGCGAGCACGATCGGATCCTTCGTTTTGTGCGGATACGCACCATGTCCGCCCACGCCTCGCACGGTGACATCGACGGAATCGACGTTGGCGTATGTGTAACCTTCGGTCACGCCAATGCGGCCGGTTTGCAGATCCGCCTTGTCATGGAAGCCTAAGGCGAAATTCGGCTTGCCGAATTTTTCGTAAAGACCGTCTTTGAGCAGCGCGCGCGCCCCGTTGCCGGTTTCCTCTGCCGGTTGCGCCACGAACAAAATCGTGCCGTGCCACTGATCCTTTAGCTTCGCCAGAGCGCGTACCGTGCCAATGAACGCAGCCATGTGTGCGTCGTGCCCGCAGGCATGCATCACGTGGACATCCTTACCTTCATCGTTTTGGGCGACGGCCTTGCTCGCGTATGGCAAACCAGTTTCTTCCTCTACTGGCAAGGCATCCATATCCGTGCGCACAAGCACGGTCGGACCGTCGCCGTTCTTCATTACGCCCACGACGCCGTAACCCTTAAGTTTGGAGTTCTCATATTTGCCGAGATGTTCGGTGACCTGGCAGCCTGCGGCGCGCAATTCCTTTGCGATGAGAAGTGCGGTGCGTTCCTCGTGCCCTGATAATTCCGGGTGACTGTGAATGTTCTTGTAAATCGCGAGCAATGAGGGCAGCTCCGCATCGGCGAGCGATTGTGGCGTTCGCTGCGCGAGCGCAAGAGCCGGCAGGAGAATGAAAAGTAATACGATCGACGACGAAACGGTCTTCATCTTGTCATGCTGACGAAGTCGAAGCATCTCTGAATTCTGACTCCGTGCAATGACGTAAGAGATTTCTCGACTTCGCTCGAAATGACAGAAAGTTGGATGACTCATGGAGTTCGAGAAGAACACGCTGCTCTTCGGCGCTGATCCAACGCCCTGCATCGTCGCGATTGAACTCGGCGAAACCGGAATGGTTAACGTTTATCGCCGGGAAGGGGACGGGTCGACTGTTGCCGACGTCGAGCCTTTCCACCCATTTGTCTGGTGCGACTCGGATGTTGTCGATCTTGGCATCGAATCTGAAAAACTCGAGAGCAGTCTCAAGTACGGCTGGCTGGTTACGGTCGATAGCTGGAAGGAACTCATCGCATTGCGCAACGGACTTAAAAACGCCGGGCGCGATTTCTTCGCGTTTACCGATCCCGTGCAGCACTACCTCACAGCGACCGGGCGTACGTTGTTTAAAGATCTGCCGTTTGAAGAACTGAAACGGATGCAGATCGAGGTGCTTTCATTCGAAAACGCTGTAGCCGGGGGTGGTGACCCCGGCCGCGGCGATCACATCATGAGCATTGCGCTCTCGGATAACACCGGTTGGGAAGAATTACTGATTGTCGATAGAAAAGAAATTGACGAATCCGAGCGCGATGCGCTCAAACGCCTAACGAGTCTTATCAAAGAGCGGGATCCCGACGTGATCGAAGCTCACGACTTGTTCCGTTTCCATCTCCCGTATCTGGTGGCACGCGCGAAGAAGGCAAAGACCAAACTCGATTGGGGGCGCAGCGATGGGTTCCTGCGCTCGCGGCCGTCACGACTCCAAATCGCCGAAAAGACGATCGATTATCCAAAGTTCACAGTCGGTGGCCGCCACTTCGTCGATACTTTTTTGCTCGCACAATTTTACGACGTTGGCATGCGTTCCCTTGCCGGTTTCGAGCGGACCGATGTCGCCCGGCATTTTGATCTTTGCGGCAGCGAAGAAATCTCCGCGCTTACCGGCAAGGAATTACGGCGCGCGTACCTGGAAAATTCGGAAGGATTCCGGCGGCGCGCACTGTGCGGCGTGCAGGAGACGCGGGCATTATCTGAACTGTTAGGCGCGAGTTACTTCATCCAAGCACAGATTTTTCCCTACAACTATCAGGACGTGATCGTACGCGGCAACGCCACGCGGATTAACGCGTTGTTCCTGCGCGAATATTTCCGGCAACGCCATTCCATTCCCGAGCTGCCGATGCCGCGCGCGTTCGAGGGCGGTTACACCGACATCTTCTTCACCGGCGTTGCGCACAACGTCTGGCACTGCGATGTCGCTTCGCTCTATCCGTCGATCATGTTGAAATTCGATTGTTTTCCCGTGACCGATCAGCTGCAAATCTTCCGGCATTTGCTCACTGATCTGCGCACGTTCCGTTTGGAAGCGAAGGCAGAAATGCGGGCGGAGAAAGATCCCGCGAAGCAGCATCACCTGCAGGCGCTGCATAATACGTTCAAGATTCTGCTCAACAGTTTCTACGGCTATCTCGGGTTCGCGCAGGGGCATTTCGCGGATTTCGATGCCGCGGCGCGCGTGACTCAGATCGGACGCGATTTGCTGAGACAGATGATCGACTGGCTAGGCGCGCAGGGAGCGAAAGTGATTGAAGTAGATACCGACGGAATCTATTTCGTCCCGCCAGCGCAGACTGAGATAGATGAATTGCAAAAAGGTTTAGCGAAGGAATTGCCCGAGGGAATTGAAATCGAGTTCGACGAGCAATTCGACGCCATGTTCAGTTACAAGGCGAAGAACTACGCCCTTCTTGCAAAAGATGGCGGCGTAGTCATCAAGGGCGGCGCCCTTAAATCGCGCGGACTCGAAAAATTCCAGCGCGTGTTCCTGGAGGAAATGATCAAGCTCATCATGGAAGGAAACCCGGATGCGATTACCGATCTTCGGAATCAGTTCGAGAAAAAAATTCGGAACCGCGAATGGAAGATCGACATGCTGATGAAGACCGACACGCTGCAGGATTCGCTGGACAAGTATCGCGCCAAGATCGCCGGCTCCGCGCGGAACCGAGCCGCGGCGTACGAGCTCGCCCTTGCCAGCGGCCGCAATTACAAGCCGGGCGACCAGATCAGTTATTACATCAAGACGACTCCAAAGAAGGTTCCAGCCTACGAAGCGGCAAAGCTGGCTTCCGAGTTCGACCCGCAAAACCGCGACGAAAACGTCGATTACTACGTGGCCAAACTCGGTGAGCTCGTCAAAAAATTCGGTGGACTTACTGCCGCTGCCGGTTCAACTGCGAAACAAGAGCGCTTAGCTTTCTGAGGAGGCATTCTGGTTATGAACACACGACTTCTATCACTATTAACGACCGTTGCCGTTGTTGCCTGTGCTCACTCCGCGTATTCATCTGAAAACGATTTCGCTGCGATCAAATCCGAAGGCAAAGCGCCATGATGAGGCGGTGAAGCGATTGCAGGATTGGATTGGGCAAGTGTCGATCGCGGCGGAGAATCGCGGATATCCCGACGGCGCGGAGTACATGGCGAAACTGGCGCGCGATGCGGGATTTCAGCAGGCGACGGTGATCATCACCGACGGAAAACCAGGTGTGTTCGCGACGCTCGATGCGGGCGCGCCGAAAACAGTCGGGCTTTATTTCATGTACGACGTGAAACAGTTCGATCCGGCAGAGTGGACATCGCCGCCGACAGAGGCGCGAATCGTAGATAAACCACCCCTGGGAAAAGTGATTGTCGGTCGCGGCGCGGTGAATCAGAAAGGACCGGAAGCAGCATTCCTTGCGGCGTTACATGCGATTCGTGGTGCCGGAAAAAAGATGCCGGTAAATCTGGTGTTGGTGGCCGAAGGGGAAGAAGAGATCGGTTCGCCGCATATTCCACAACTCGTTAGGCGACCGGAGGTGCTGGCTGCGCTGAAAAAATGTGACGGTGTGTTCATGCCGTCCGCTACGCAGGATTTGGATGGTATCGTCACGGTGAACCTAGGATCAAAAGGCGTGATCGAACTCGAGTTGGTATCGAGCGGCGAAAAATGGGGGCGCGGTCCGGCAAAAGACATTCACTCCTCGCTCAAGGCGATGGTGGACAGCCCGGCATGGCATTTGGTGAAAGCACTCAACACCCTTGTCTCCGACGACGGCAATGTGATCATGATCGACAACTACCCGAAGCCGCTTCCGCTAAGTGCCGAAGAGAAAGCGATGATTGTAAAAGTGTCGAAGGTGCGGAGCGAAGCACAGGCGAAAAAGTTATTTAGCGTGCAGCATTGGATCAACGATCTCCCATGGGAGCAGGCGAATGAACGGCTCGAATCGCAGCCGACGGTAAACATTGAGGGTTTGGTCGGCGGTTACACTGGCCCCGGCGGAAAAACTATTTTGCCGCATCGCGCGGTTGCGAAGATCGATATGCGTCTCGTGCCAGACATGAAAGCGGCGGACGCCCTCGCGGCGCTGAAGGCGCATCTGGCGAAGCGCGGCTTTGGCGACATCGACGTGAACATGACTGGCGGTTACGATCCAACGAGCACATCCGCTGATTCAGCTCTGATCAAAGCGCAAGTCGCGGCATACAAAAAATTTGGAATTGATCCGCTTCTCTGGCCGCGCAACGCCGGTTCGTATCCGGGATACGTCTTCACCGGCGAACCGCTCAAGCTTGCGGCTGGCCATTTCGGGCTCGGTCACGGCAGCGGCGCGCACGCGCCAGACGAATATTACATCATCGAATCAACCAACCCAAAGATCCAGGGATTCGATGGCGCAGTGATGTCTTTTGTCGAATATCTCTACGAGCTTGCGAAGTGACTATGAGCGAGAAATCAGCGGCGATAGTCAGGCAGAATGACGCTCGAGATCTGCGTGCGTTCGGATTAGAAATAACGATTCTGCTGGACGGCGAGCGCACGGCTGGAACGCTCACAATGTGGACGGAGATCACGCCTCCCGGCGGCGGGCCGCCGCTGCATTATCACCTGAACGAGGACGAAATCCTTCACGTCATCGAAGGCCGGGTGGCTTTCTTTTTGAATGGAGAATGGAATGAAGTCGGTCCTGGCGGAACCGCGTTCCTGCCGCGCGGGATTGTTCACACGTTCAAGAACGTCGGCGATCAACCGTCTCGCATGTTGAACATGACGATGCCTTCAGGATTCGAGAAATTTTTCGCGCGGTGCGCCGATGAGTTTGCAAAACCCGGTGAGCCCGACATGTCCTGTATCGTCGAGATCGGCGCCGAGCACGGAATTCATTTCGTGCTGGAGTAGTCGTGTCACTCGATTATTTGGGATTCGTTAGGCGAACAGCCGGAATCGCTTTCTGCCCGCGCGGCGGATAGATAAGCATTTTTTTCACCGAGCCGTCGCTGTCGAACTGAAACGCAACACGCATTGGTAGCTCGGCCACGAAAAAGTCTTGCCGGTTTTCCGGATGCAACCGGAATTTCGGCAGACCCCATTCAGCGGGTGAGCGAATGGCAAGAAAATCAGCGTCGTGCACGATCTCAAAGATTCCTTCGTCGGCTGCATCGTAGTTTCCGATGTAAGCGTTAAGCAGTGGCTGGTCGAGTGCGACCTCAGTTCGCTTCGTCGCAGTTGGTTTTTCGAGCGGAAAGTTCGGCCGCAACAAATGACGCGCGAAATCGCCGACATTTGCGACTTGATTCGAGAGCACGACGCCGCCGACGCGCCGAGCCGGATCCCAGGCGATGGAGCTCGCGTAACCGAAGGTGCCGCCGTCATGAACAATGAGTTCGTCATTCTTTGTGTGAATGATTGTCCATCCCAGCGCCTGCTCGAATCCTTCGCGTGGCGTTGGGCGTCGCGTGTTCCAAGTGAGTCGCATCGCACTGCCCAACGATGAACGGTCGTAATCCATCGCGACTGCGAGCAGCTTCAACAAATCATTCGCGGTCGAATAAAGTCCGCCCGCTGCGGGCATGATCGAATAGATTGGCAACGTCGAGATCGCTGGCGACGGCTGAAGCACCGCATTGTGACCGATCGCAAAGTTCGCCTTCGTTTTCGGTGAGAAGGCGAATGCTGTGCTCGTTAGGCCTAACGGTGCGATGACTTTCTGCCTCAGCAGAGTTTCGTAATCAACACCGGTACGATCGGCGAGCGCTTCGCTCAAAAGCCAGTAACCGATGTTGGAATATTTCCAGGTTTTGCCGATGTCGCTGCGCAATTCGCAGTTTGCGACAAAATGGCGAAGATCGGCGTCCGAATATTTCCCGGTTCCTGAATCGCTCGACGTGACCGACTCGTTAGGCATGAACGGCAAACCTGAAGTGTGTGTTGCAAGATCCAGTAGCGTAATCGTCTTTCCATTTCGCTCGGGAACCTTAAACCCGGCGGGCAAATATTTGGCGACTGGATCATTCAACGCGAGTTCGTTTTTCCCCGCCATCTCAGCAAGCAGTAACGCTGTAAACGCTTTCGTTACCGAGCCGATCTCAAAAACCGTATCGCCATCTGGAATACGCGAATCGTCCGAACTGCGCCGGCCGACCGAAATGATCTTCCGACCCTCTGGTGAGATTATTCCGATGACAATGCCGACGCCGCCTTGCTCAGCACCGAGTGTCTCGATTCGGTCTGCGAGCAAATTGCGAATCTCGGTTTCGTTAGGCAGACCGTTCGTGCTCGGATTTTCGGCAGCGTGAATGGCAGTCGCGCCAGCGGTCAACAAAGTGCAAATCCGGCACGCAATTTTCTGCAACATCAATGTTGAGATGCGCTAGGCGAAGTTCCGGATTCAAAAAATACGATCTGCCCCGGCCTGCTCTCATAACAGTTGTGCGGCGCGCGAACGCCAGCTAGGAAGCCGCAGCCGCCGCCAGCGGCTACAGTAATTTTGCTTCCAGAGTGATCTGCGTTCCAGCGAGCGCTTTTGAAACTGGGCAGCCGTTCCTTGTCTGCTCGGCAATCTCGTCGAATTTCGTTTTGTCGATGCCAGGAACCTCGGCATCGGTTTTCAAATCGATTGTCGTGATCTTCGGCGCGCCTTCGACCATTTCCAATTTGACCGTTGCCGTCGTGCTGACCCGTTTGGCCGGGTTGCCGGCTTTTTCAAGATTTGCAGAGAGCGCCATGGAAAAACAAGCAGCCTCGGCTGCCCCGATGAGTTCCTCGGGGTTTGTGCCCTTTCCTTCCTCAAATCGGGACGAAAATGAATAAGGACCTTCAAACGCGCCGCTTCCCAGTTTCATGTTTCCCTTGCCCTCCTTCAAAGTGCCTTCCCAAACAGCCGATCCAGTTCGTGTTGCCATGGTTTTATCTCCTTTAATTTGTTGCTGATTACGATTCGCGCCGGACGAAGGCAGGCGCAATCGATTTCAGCCTGATACATTCGACTGCCAACCTCAGGCCGCTTCAGGCGTGGCGGTGTCGGGCACTGCCACCTTCTGGTCGCGCTTCGCTTCAGCAAGCTGGCGTTGTTTGCGCCCGAGCCAGATGCTGAGTGCGCACCAGATCGCTCCAAACGGAACTGCCACCCAAGAAATGCCGACTAGTCCCAAGCCAAACCACTGCATTAACGGATAGGACCAAGCGCCAGTTATATCGCCAAGGCGATAGCCAAATGTATCGATCAGACTTTTAGCTTTGTATTTGTCCTCTCGCCGCAAGACCGTGAAGAGAACTTCGCGCGCTGGTCGAAGCAGCGCGAAGCCTGCCGCGCGTCGCAAAATCTGGAACGTCGCAAGGACGGTAAGAATCGGCGCGAAACCGATCGCGGCAAATCCAACCGCGCTCAAAAGCGGCATGAGCACCAGCGTGATCCCAACCCCAAACCATTTCATTAGACGGCCGGTCAGAAAAACCTGAATCAGCACCGTAATCGTGTTCACCGCGATATCGATGTTCGCCAGGAAGGAGGTGCGCGCAGCGCGATCCTGCAGTTGATGTCCTGTAAGGTCAGATTGTTGAAAATAAGCCCACGTGTTCGTGATCGTGTAGATGATGAGAAACGCGGCGAGACCAAGTAAGTAGGGAGATCGAGCAATGTGCGTCGCGCCTTCCCAGAATTTGCCGCCGATTGGTTGCTCGCTTCGCTCGTCATCCGCCCGAAAATCGGCGGGAAATCGGCGCACACATTGCGCAGCAATCTCCAACATGACCGCTGTAATGAGCAGAAACAGGCCGGTGCTGAGCTTTCCGGCGAGCGAACTCGTGACAAATCCACCAACAATTCCGCCAACCGACCCACCGACGGCAATAAATCCGAAAAGTCGTTTGCCTTGCTCTGGTGCGAAAACGTCAGCCATGAACGACCAAAACATTGTTGTCGCGAAAAGATTGAAGACGCTCACCCAGATGAAAAAAATGGGCGCGAGGATTGCGCGTTCCTGCGTTGCTGGCATCCAACGCATGAGGAGGAAGAAAAGAAAGAGGTTCGCGATGGCGAAACGGTACGCGATTGGAATAAATCGCCGCCGCGACATGCGCGCGACGATGGTAGCATAAAGCGCGTTCGCGATGAGCATACCGATCAGCGTGCCGGTGTACATCCACGGCAGATTTTCAACGCCGCGGTCGGCGCCGATCTCATCGCGGATTGGACGAATCACGTAATAACCACCGAGAACAACAAAGTTGAAGACAAATGCTAGCAGTAGCGCGCGGATTTCGTCCGGCTTTGCGTCAACGATTTTGGTGAAGATACCTTTCATCTCAAAAACCGGATGTCATCCTGAGCGCAGCGAAGGACCTCTCCCACCTGCGTGACGTTTTCCGCATCTGTGGGGTCCCTCGCATTCGCTCGGGATGACATGGCTATGATGGTTTCTTGTTGTTCCACGCCGCAAGCACTTCTGCTTCGCGTTCGGGTGTTAGCCCGGCGTGTAGTTTTGATTGCCGGTCTTGCGGCAACGATTTAAACCATGTGAGAGTATCGCGCGCCGTTTCTGCGAGCGGGCGAAACGTCAAGCCTTTCGCCAACGCTCGCTCGATCTTCGTTCGCGCAAGTCCGAGTTCGTCACCTGCCCACACGGGCATGTCCGACCATGCTTCAACTTTTTCTTGTTTGAGAAAATCCGCGGGTAACCAGGTGAATTTGGCGTTCGAATGAAGTGCGTCTTTGATCGCGTCGAGCATCTGACGGATTTCGAGCGGCTTGGCGGGACCGGTTGCGTTATAAACTCCGGTCTCGCTATTTTCCGCCATGCGGATTGTCCATTCAGCCAGGTCACGTGCGTCGATGAACTGCACTGGATCGCTTGGTTTCCCGGGTGCCAGCACTTCGCCACCCCGATCGATGCGCACCGGCCAGTAAGTGAAGCGATCACTCTGGTCACCTGGTCCGACGATGAGGCCGGGCCGGATGATTAATGTTTTTCCAGGAAACCATTTCTCGGCTTCCTGCTCCGACAATGCCTTAAGCGGGCCGTAGGTTTTGAAACCTGACGCCTTCACTGCTTCGATCGTCTCTTTGTACGGATCTAGCCCATCGTATTTCGCAAGGGTTGCCGTTTCGTCCACTCCCTGATCGGTGTCGGCGTAGACGGAGATCGTGGAGATAAACACATAACGCTGGACATTGCCTTTCAGAATTTGGGCGGCATCACGGACCCAGGCCGGAAGCGTAGTGGGATTATCGATAACAACATCCCATTGCCGATCTTTCAGGGCATCGAGCTGACCATTGCGGTCGCCGATCAATTGCTCAACTTCCTTTGGCAACTCTCCGGGATGCGTTTTGCCACGATTGAAGGTCGTGACTTTATGGCCGCGGCTCAGAGCGTATCGAACTTCATATGGCCCGATGAATCCCGTGCCACCAAGAATGAGAATGCGCAGCGGTTTTACGGATTTCTCCGCGAGCAGCGTTATGGATCCTGCGCTTAATGCAAAAGCGGTTCCAGCAGTAGTTTTGATAAAACGGCGGCGTTTCATAGGTTTGTCATATCGAGCGGAGTCGGGACATCTCTAATTTTTTGTAAGGCAACAGCAAGAGATTCCTCCACTTCGGTCGGAATGACAAAGGGATGATGACGAGACGCGAAGCTGCACGGCTGATTGGCGGAACGGCGGCGGGCTTGCTTCTGCCGATTGAGCCCGCACCGGCGGAGGCGAAGGCCGAATCATCAGCGATGCTGGCGCGCGCGATTCCTTCGTCCGGCGACAAACTCCCGGTGATCGGCCTGGGAACCTGGCAGGCGTTCGATGTTGAGCTTACAGCGGACAACCGGAGGCAGCTTGGAGAGGTCCTTTCGCTGTTTGTGAAGCTTGGCGGACGCGTAATCGATACGTCGCCGATGTATGGCCATGCCGAAGATGTGATTGGCGAGCTAACGACCGAGCTCGGAATTCGGGACAAAGTTTTCCTTGCCACGAAAGTTTGGACGCGCGGCAAGGAGAATGGAATTAAATCGATGGAGCGTTCGATGACACTTTTGCGAGCGAAGCGAATCGACCTGATGCAAGTTCACAATCTCGTCGATGTCCACACGCAACTGGCGACGTTGCGTGAATGGAAGGCGCAGGGTCACATCCGTTACCTTGGGATCACGCATTATGAAGCGGGCGCTTTTGCCGATGTGGAAAAAATTATGCGAAACGAAAAGCTCGACTTTGTGCAGATCAACTATTCGCTCATGGAACGCGAAGCTGAGGAACGCGTTTTGCCGCTCGCGCAGGAACGCGGCATTGCTGTTATCGTCAATCGGCCGTTTGGCGGTGGCGATCTCTTCAGTCGAACACGCTCAAAGTCATTGCCGGATTGGGCACCTGAATTTGATTGTCGATCCTGGGCGCAATTTTTCCTGAAATGGATCGTAGCCAATTCTGCTGTCACTTGCGCCATTCCCGCGACCGACAAACCACGTCACCTCGAAGATAATATGCAGGGAGGTATCGGGCGATTGCCCGATGCGAGAAAGCGTCAGCGCATGGTTGAGCTCGTCGCCTCGTGGTGAGCTGTCGCCCGGCGGACGGCCCAGGGCACGCCGAGCGCACAAGGCAAAATGAAAAGCAGTGCCTGGATTCCGCTGGCCACCAAACCGGGAATCGTGAGGTATTCGCCAAACTGAATCTGATTCTTTGCTGGGTCAGTCGCTAACTCCTTAGCCCACGGTATTCCGTTGATCGCGGCAAAGATCATGCAGCTAGCAGCCACTAGCCACATGCCGGCGCCAACACGGTTGCGAGCAGCGACGAATGCCACCACGGCTGCCAGCAGAAAGACGGTTCCGGAAATTGCGGTTACAGCGAATCCTCTGTGCGCGTGCAGCAGTCCAAACTGATATCCCACATAGTTCGGATCCAGCAGGGCTCTAAGCGGCGCGACCGAGTTCAAGCCGGCGAGCAGGACCAACCCGAACGAGACGTAAACAGAAAGCCACGTGCGCGGCGATCTCATCGTGACGCACACCCAGGCAACCAACAATGTCCCGAGCAACGCAAGCAAGAGAATACCCCAGTTCATTTTTGAAATTCGTAGGATTGGATACATGTGGCGGGAGCATCGGATTCAACATTCTGCAACCTGCACCGATTAGCGCATCGAATCTATAGTCCGTGCCTCGAGGATAATGTGAGTAGGGGAATCGGACGCCTTCCAGACGCAAAAATGCGCCAGCGAATGGTTGAATTGGTCTCGTCGATGTAGCGGCCGCCGATCAGAAATTGCCTCTCAAATTGCTCCTGCGGCGACCCTGTCCACATTGGGCAATTGTCAACGGAAAAAATTTACGTTTTCTGAAAAAAATCAGTTGCAGAGGCGGTTGATCTCACCGATAGGACGCGCGCTTTATGCGAAAAATAACCCCCTATCTAATTCTCGGCCTTTGTGGCGTAACGTTTTGTCCGCGTCCGGCGTCGGCGCTGAATTTTTCGGCGCCGAAACCCAAATTTGGGTACACGGATGCTACTGGTAAAAAGCAGTCGATTGAGATCGTGGACAAATATTATCCAAAGAAAATTGTCCAGCCGTTCGGCAATGATTCGAAAATCGATCCGAAGCTCCGCCGAGCGGCGACCATCGCTGAGGAACGCGCCCGAGCACATTCTCTTTCGAAATGCTGGCACTACGTTAAGGAAGCCCTCGTTGCAGCAGGCGTGGTGAAGTCCCGTCCCCAAACGACCATGGCAAAGCAAGCCGGCCAGGAGCTGGTGAACAATTACGGTTTTAAGAAACTCCCGGTGACCGATCCGTACCAGGCGCCGGTTGGCGCAGTTTTGGTCTATGGTGCCAAACGTGCGGCCGGCCATGTCGAGATCCGAACGGAGAATGGTTTCGCGAGCGATTTCCGCTCCAAGACGCCATCGCGCCGTCCGCTGTTAGGCATCTTCGCCAAGAGTTAGACCGCTCGCGCGATTCTGATCGCCCGGAAAAAATCAATTCTGGCTGGCAATTTGTTCAGCCGGCGCGGATTCTTTGACGATGAGTCAACCGGTCCGCATCGCCATGTGGTCGGGCCCGCGAAATATCTCGACGGCCATGATGCGCGCGTGGGGCAATCGCGCTGATACTTTTGTCATCGACGAGCCGTTTTACGCTTTTTACTTAAGCGCAACCGGCAAAGAGCATCCTGGCGCGGATGAAGTGATTGCTTCTGGCGAGACCGATTGGCGAAAAGTTATCGCGCAACTGACCGGTCCAATCCCGAACGGCAAACAGATTTTTTTCCAGAAACAAATGGCGCATCATCTCTCGCCGGAAGTGGATCGCGAATGGCTCGACGCAGTTACAAATTGCTTTCTTATTCGCGACCCGCGCGAGGTAATCGCTTCGTACATCAAAAAGCGAGAGGACCCAGCGCTGCCGGACTTGGGCTTTATACAGCAAGCAGAGATCTTTGATTTCGTGCGCATTCGCACGAATTCGGTTCCGCCGGTCGTGGATGCAAAAGATGTACTTGAAAATCCTGAACGGATGTTGCGCCTACTTTGCGAGGCAGTCGGCGTCGAGTTTAGCGAATCGATGCTTTCCTGGCAGCCTGGATTGCGTGAGACCGACGGTATCTGGGCCAGCCATTGGTACGGTGAAGTGGCAAAGACGACATCGTTTCAGCCATATCGTCCGAGTAACGCCAAAGTACCCGCGCATTTACGGGAAATTTATGAGCGCTGTCGCGAGTCTTATGAAAAGCTTTACGAATGTCGATTGCGCTGAGCAACCCGTTGCGCGATTTCCTGGCGATTGCCGATATGATTCGCTCGGCGTTTGACACAAGCGCCGCCACAACAAGAGAATCTGCGTTATCAGCGCGATCCGTGTTAAGCCATGCTCCAGAAATTCGATGAGCGAAATCGCAATCTGATCGTTAATATCAACGGTCAGCTCGTGCACCGCGATAAGGCTGGGATCAGTCCGTTTGATTCCGCCGTGCAGGGTGGGGATGCAGTGTGGGAAGGATTGCGGTTGTACAACGGCCGCATTTTCAAGCTTAACGAGCATCTCGACCGGCTGGAGCGTTCCGCTCGCGCGTTGTCATTTGCCGAAATTCCGCCACGCGAAAAAATCATTGAGCAGATCAAACGTACGCTCGCGGCAAACAAGATGAGTGATGGCGTGCATGTCCGCCTCACACTTACCCGCGGTGTAAAGGTTACCTCTGGAATGGATCCACGTTTGAATCAGAGCGAGCCGACGTTGATCGTTCTCGCGGAGCACAAAACGCCGGTTTACTCGAAAACGGGGCTGACTTTGATTACAAGCAAAGTCCGGCGCCCGCCGCGCGAGGTTCTCGATGCGCGAATTCATCACGCGAATCTACTGAATTCGATTCTCGCGAAGATCGAAGCAAACAACGCCGGCGCGGATGACGCCTTGATGCTCGATACGCGCGGTTTTGTGGCGGAGACAAACGCCACGCACGTCTTCATCGTGCGCAACTCCAATAAATCGCGAGCAAGCGGCGATCTGGCGACCAGTCACGCCGTGGCCTGTCCGGAGGGAATTACGCGGGCGACGGTGATGGAGATTTGTGCCGCGGAAAAAATTCGCTGTGTCGAGACGGATCTGTCTGTTGTCGATGTTTACGGTGCCAATGAAATGTTTTGCACAGGCACAATGGGTGAGCTGGCCGCAGTCACAAAGTTGGACAATCGCCAAATTGGCGATGGCCAGGTCGGCCCGATAACAAAACGCCTGAGCGATCTTTACGCCAAACGAACTGCGAGCGAAGGCGTGCAGGTTGTCTAATCCTCGTGCGCCGAGCGAGCGTCATATTAGTGCTCGTCGCTCCAAGCTTTCTTTTTAAATGAAACTCGCCCTGAGCCCTCCTCGAATGCTTCAAAATGTTCGGGGTTTCGCTGGTAGTATTTCTGGTGGTAAGCCTCCGCCGGATAAAATTTCATTGCCGGCAAGATTTCGGTAACGATCGGTTTGTTGAACTTGCCCGAGCGCGCAAGCTTCTCTTTCGAAGCCGCCGCAATCTTTTTCTCGTCATCATTGCCGTAAAAAATGGCGGCGCGATAACTCGGTCCGATATCAGTAAACTGTCCATCCGCCTGAGTGGGATCGATTTGTCGCCAGTAAATATCGAGCAACTGGTCATAGGAGAGTTTCGTCGGATCGTACGTAATCTGGATCGACTCGCGGTAGCCGTTTTTTTCGGATGAAACGAGCTCGTAAGTCGGGTTGGGTTCGGTCCCGCCGCAATAACCCACTATGGTCTTGATGACACCTTTTGCCTTATCGAATGCCGGTTGAATGCACCAAAAGCAGCCGCCTGCAAAGATCGCGGTTCTGGTTTCCACAGGAGAGGAATTTTGTCCCTGGCTACTTGCGATAGTGCACGCAGCAATCAATGCGCAGCTGAGCAATAGGATAAGTGTTCGCTTCATAGTTTCGA
>JBKPGQ010000043.1:0-4166 GCA_046729455.1 Verrucomicrobiota bacterium | reverse complement strand
AGTCTGCAAGCAGCTTTGCTTCGTCACGATTCACTCTTGGCGAAAGTGACGCTAGCTCGTCAGCCAGTTTCTCGGCTTTCGCAACATCACTCTTTTGCACTTGGAATGAAAAGGGCTGCTGTTGTTGGTCGCCGAGAGCTGAACTGGGCCACGCCCCAAAAATTACGAGTACAGCAGCAAAGTAAGTCAGCGATTGAATTTGCGATTTCATAGGGCGTACCGGGAATAGCCTTGCTTTACGATCTTCATGTAAAGTGACTTCAACAAAGTCACAAACACTCTTCGTCGAAAGCTCACTATCTGTGTGTATCGTAATTGAAGCATTACCACGGGGCTTTGGTGCCGTAATGTGGACACGCGCCAGAGAAGATTTGCCTGCTCCTGATTTCAGCGTAATTCTGAAAACTTTTACATGCCCGACCGCGCCTATCTCAGTCCAATCGATCCGGAGTTAACTCCCGGCGCGCGCAATGCGATCAATGTCTGCCTTCGGTTAAAACCATGGGAGCGGATCACAATCATTACAGACACCGCGACGCGCGAGATCGCGGCGGCGCTGCAAACGGAAGTGGAGCAGGGTGGTTCGGATTACAGTTTATTTGTGCTGGAACATCATGCGCGACGTCCGTTGAAATTCATGCCGGAGATTATCCTGGACGATCTGGCCCGTTCGCAGGTGTCGATCTTCGCTGCTCAAACGCAGCCGGGCGAGCTCCCTTCCCGGACGCAAATGACCAGTGTCGTCAACAACCACAGAATCCGTCACGGTCATATGGTAAACATAAACCGACAAATCATGCTCGAAGGCATGCGGGCCGACTTTGTGAAAGTAGACGACCTCAGTGAGCGGCTGGTCGAGCGTGCCCGCAAAGCTGAACGGATTACCTGCAAGACGCCGCACGGCACCGAGTTTGAGGCTGAACTTTCTCCGAAATTGAGATGGCTTAAAACGAGCGGAATCATCACGCGCGACAAATGGGGCAATTTGCCTGGCGGCGAAATTTTCACTGCGCCCATGAACACTAACGGCGTGTTCGTCGTTGACGGCGTAGTGGGCGATTATCTCTGCGAACGCTTCGGCGATCTCGAATCTAACCCGCTCACCATCGAAGTAGAAAATAATCGGATCCGCTCTCTGAAATCGGAGAACAAGGATTTGCGCGAGGAATTTCGCGCCTACACCAGCACTGACGAAAACAGCAACCGGGTCGGCGAATTTGCCATTGGCACCAACACGGCGTGCACGCATGTCATTGGCCACATTCTGCAAGATGAAAAAATTCCCGGCGTCCACATCGCTTTTGGTCATCCTTACGCCGAGCACACCGGCGCAAACTGGGTTTCGAAGACACACATCGACTGCGTCGGCCGCGATTTCGACATCTGGTTCGATGGCGAACAGGTGATGCGAGGCGGTAAGTTCATAATATAACACCCGGGGCAGAATTTGTGAGTTGGACATGGGTGAATCCAACCGATTCACATTCGATTTGGTGGTTTCTCGCTGCCGCAGGCTGAGCCGAGGTCTCTTGTTTTTGAGCCATGCGAATCTGGACAGTTGGTCATTCGACGCGGGCGATTGACGAATTCATTTCGTTAATTCAGGCGAATGACATCAAGTTGCTCGCAGATGTTCGAAGCTTACCGGGATCGAGGCGTTATCCGCAGTTCAACAGAGAGATGCTTGCGGGCTCGTTAGGCAAAGCCGGAATCCGCTACGAATATTTTCCCGAGCTTGGTGGCCGAAGAAAACCAAGGAAGGATTCCCCCAATACAGCTTGGCGCAATGAATCTTTCCGCGGTTACGCCGATTACATGGAGACAGAAGAGTTCCGCAAAGGTGTTGAGCGCCTTCTCGATCTTGCTGCCGGCGCTGGACCCACTGCGATCATGTGCGCAGAAGCCGTGTGGTGGCGTTGTCATCGGTCGCTGATTTCTGATTACCTTAAGGCCCGCCGTATAGAGGTGATGCACATCCTCGATGCAAACAAAACTCAGGCGCATCCATACACATCTGCCGCGCGGATCGTGAATGGCGAACTAAGTTACGCCCCAGAAAATGCACTACTGTAACGGCAGTCTACGACCGCTGAATCCAAGCGCGGCCGCGTTTTTTCCGCGTTCGCAGAGCTCCGCTACCGTTACTTCCATTCCCGATGCGCGATATGCGCCGGGACCGGCGGCGTCTGTTTCTCGCGTTCAATCATCCGTTCGGCGAGCCATTGAAACCATTCGAAAGCGGTCTCGCGGTCCAGCACTGCACGCTGCTCGAAAACATAGCGTGACAACTTTCGCCATGAAACCGAAATCGGGCCGCTGAAGAAATCGTCGACTAGGTCGAGTGTTACCTCCCGTCGAAAGACGAGCACCCCGAGGCTTTCCCAGGTCAGGCCAACAATATGGGTGGCATCTTCTCCATCAGTTCCGAGAAGTTCGGTGACCTGTGCCTTGGTCGCACCGTCGGGCAGCGAGATCACACGTCGGAACGCGCTTGCAAATGCCGGACTCTGAAACGAGCGCACCAATTCGAGCATCGCATCGCGTCGACGACGCTGGCGGTAGTGTCGGATTTGGACCGCCGCGAAAATAACCCCGGCTGTTACCGCGATCGCGTTAATTAGGTTCGCAAAGGTCGACAGGTCCACTTCAACGGGGATCGGTCACGCGCCCGAGAAAAAGACAGACGCCGCTCGGCACATGCTGAATGGCGTAAATGAATGGACGATCGACTTTCACTTCAATTGGCGGCGGTTTAGGCCGTGCAATCGCCGTCGCCCTCATCATCACGACTGCGGTGGCTGCGGCTGCTTCGGTTCCTTTTTCGTCCACCGCAATGAAGGTCTTGTGAAAGACATTGGAGATGTAGAGGTAATCATTTGGTTTGCGCGGCGCCATCTTATCGAAATTCGCGCTGCCTTGCGGAATATCGAATGCGCTTTTCATTCCAAGCGCCTGAAGTTTTTCCGCGAGCGCGATCGTTGGCGGCTCGAGTTTGAACTTTGGCAAATGCAGATCGACATCCTGCGCTTCGAGCTTTGCGCATCCTGACAAAACGTCCGCGGTGAGCTTCGCTTCCAATGCACGCAGACCATTTACCTCGTCGGGAAGAAGAACAAGAAATTGGAGATCGTCGCCAGCATAAGGAAGGCTGACGACGATAAAGCCTTCGCGTTTGGCGTAACCAAATCGTGCCGTCTTCCGCATCATCGGAAGATCGACCGGTGCGCCGCCGCGAACATGGAATGGTTCCGGTTGCGTTGTCTTCTCGGAAAATGGATCCGCCCACGGTGCTTTGAGATAAAGGGCGTTCGCTAGGACAAGTCGCGTCAGTTTATTCAGTGCATCCGCAGGGACGAGATCACGAATCTTGTCGCGCGTCTGGTCTGCCACCCATTTGTTGATGCGCTGTGTCGCTGCCGCGGGATCTGCAACGAAATCGAGAGGCTCAAATGCAGCGCCGTAGTTTTGTTTTACCAGCGACAAAAAATCCTGACGAAAATCGTAATCTTTTTGCGCAAAGAGGCCATTGGCGATGTTTAATGTGATCGGCTCGCTCGGGCCACCGAATTCCTTCGATTTCTTCGCCAGTTCGGCCGTCTTCACGCTCATTTCTTCCAGCGAATGCTGAAGCGAAGCGAACGAGGCAGCCACTGCGCTCGCGTCGCTTGAAAAATGCAGCACGCGCGCCATCTCCGTGCGCGTGTCGCCATCCGCGCCTGCGAACGTCATGGCAAGTGCGCTTTGGATCGAATAGGGCGAGACGCAAAGGTTCTCGTTGCCTGTGGCGAGTTGACGCTGAAGATCGACAGCGAGTTCGTTTGTCGCTTTGGCCGTCAGATCGAAGTTTGTTGCGGCGTGCGCCATCACACCGATTAATGTGCCGAACAACTGCAAGATCAAAAGCCGTTTCATGCCAGCCATGAAACACTGAAATTGCGGAGGTTGCGACGCTAATTTGGCGCGTTCGCTCCAGTGTTGACGGCTTGTCTCAGGATTATGCCGGGTTCGACCCGTTGAAGACAACGCGTTCCGTGTGACAATTTCCTCATGGACGAAGCGAAAATTCCAACTCGCGCTGATATTTCCGACTCTGATAAGTGGGACCTGACGCATCTTTTTGCCGATGTCGGCAAATGGCGGGAGGATTTTGCCTGGCTGCAGCGGAC
>JBKPGQ010000042.1:0-4676 GCA_046729455.1 Verrucomicrobiota bacterium | reverse complement strand
ATCAGTGCGCGTGTCGATCAACTGCGCGTTGAGACGAAGATGCGTGCCGCTCCTACGGACGCTGCCTTCCAGAACATGTGATACTCGCAGATCATTTCCAATCTGACGGAGATTTCGTTTGCCGCGATATTCCATCACGCTAGACCGGCTGATCACCTTCAGATCGGCGACTTTCGCTAACTTGGTCAGAAGGTCATCCTGCACACCATCAGCAAAGGCCGTGTGCTCTTTCTCATCGCTTAGATTTTCAAACGGCAGAACGGCGATTCCAGTTGGTAGCGGTTGCCGGATCAATTCGCCTTTCCAAACAATCACACCTAACGGCACTGCCAGGGCGAGCAACATTGCTGCCATGACGGTAATACCTGGATTTCGCCGCACCCATTTTCTTCCACGACTGAAAACTCCAGTGCGTCGTGCCCGAATCGGCTCATGTCTTAGCCAGCGTTCAAGGTCTTCGGCCAGCGCAAGCGCGGAAGAATAACGACACTTGGGATCTTTCTCTAGGCACTTGAGACAGATTGTGCTGAGATCACGATCTATTTTCGGATTGAAGAGTCGCGGTTGCCGCGGCTCGGTATCCAGCAATAGCTTGATGGTCTCGTAGGTTGCTCCACCGGCAAAGGGCGGCTGACCTGTCAGCAGTTGGTAAAGGACTGCGCCAAGTCCATAAACGTCTGTCATGCTACTCACAGCTGCGTTGTTCCCGACGGCTTGTTCTGGCGCCATGTAACTGGGCGTACCCAAAACGTCCAACGTGTGCGTGACACTGCTTTCAGATTCAATCAAGCGCGCGAGACCAAAATCGGTTAGATGCGGTTCGCCCTTTGCATCAAGCAGAATGTTTCCCGGCTTAATGTCGCGATGCAGAATTCCATGTTCATGCGCGTAGTGAACAGTGCGCGCCACCTTGGCGATCAATTCGACCGCGCGCCGAATCCCGAAGGATCGGGACTCGCGCCTGGCTACCTCGTCGAGTTGTCCGCCTTCGACGAACTTCATGCTGAAGTAGCACGAGCCGTCTCGCTCGCCGACTTCGTGGATCGGAACGATTCCGGGATGCTCTAAACGCGCGGCGGCTTCGGCTTCAAGGCGAAAGCGCTTCAGATGCGCTTTGCTCGCCCACTGACCAAGGCGAATGACTTTTAAGGCCACTGTGCGATTGAGACTTTTCTGCCGCGCCCGAAACACAACGCCCTGACCGCCGCGACCAACCTCTTCCAGCAATTCGTAATCGCCCAACTCTCCCAGCAATTCGACCGCGCGTTCGCTCTTCGTAGCCGCATGTATTGGTTTATCCACGTCGCCGGGGTCAACGCCCCCGGCTACAGCGTCGGGGAAGGCACCCATCGCCGCTTCCAACACACAGCCGGTACAAAGGCCTTCCGGCGCGTCGGAAAAGATTTTCGCGCTGCAATTGCGGCAAATTCTGATTACTCTAATCATTTCCGGAACGTCGCCTGCGCACTTCCCTTATTGTACTTCGTAAAATTTTACGGAACGTTATTCGTTTTGATCCAAACCATGAGACCAGACACGAATTTCACGAATTCACACCAATTGATCCAACGGCTGACTCAAGTCTTATGAAATTCGTGACGATTCGTGCAATTCGTGTCTCTACGTTCGGACCACCGCGATCAGATGGCGCAGTTCGTCTTCGATATCGCCGGGCGTTGCAACTGTGAGAGCAATTTCCTCGCGCAACAACGATCGGTACCGCTGCCGAAATCGGTGAAAGGCCTGCCGAACCGCATTTTCAGTCATGCCTAATTGGGCGGCAATATCCGCGTGAGAGGGTGTGTCCAGTTCACGCGCTAGCAATTCTTTTAGCGAATCAAACAATGCAGCGTTGCCCGCCTTCTGATATTCATCTTTTAAGACGTTGAGCGCCCGTTCCAACACAGTCGAGGCCCAGCGACGCTCATAAATCAGCTCGGCAGTCACTGGGTCGCCAGGTTCCATCTCGACCCGCTCGTCGTGCCGCAGTTCTTCCAGCGGGATGAGCCGCTGCCCTTTTCCTCGTTTAATCGCCATTCCACGACGCCGTTCGTCGGCCAGAAAATATTTCAGCGCTCCAAGCAGGTAAGACCTAAGTCGTCCCTGTTCCTTGCGGACAGCATTTAAATTTCTGTGCTCCAATAAGGACGCAAAAAAGCCCTGAGTAAGATCCTCTGCCTCCGGCGGCCCAATGCCTTGTCGCCTAACGAAGCCATAAATAGGTCGCCAATATGTGCGGCAAAGCTTTTCAAGCGCTTCTTGTGCCGCGGCCGATTCACCTTGTGCCTCTAGCACCACGCTCCAGTGGGTAGTCGTAAACGCCGTCCCGGCGTGTTCTCTTGCAGCGGCCGGACTAAACTCGGTCGCTGAAGTCACTTCATCCTCAGCAGGGGACACACCGCGATTCAACTAAGAAGTCACGCATAAAGCAAGGCTGCAGATGGCAGTGCAGGCGGCGAGAGCGGGGCTCCAGGATTCTGGCGATTTTGTTTTTGGAGAGACGTCAGACAGGTAAATTCAGTGTGATTTGATGAGGCGCACATTTTTTATCGTCGGCCAAACTGCGACTGGGAAATCTGACCTGGCAGCCGACGTCGCGCGCGAAATGGACGCAGAAATTGTCAGTGCGGACGCGTTTCAAATTTATCGCGGGCTCGATCTGCTCACGGCGAAACCGGATGCTTCGACGCTTGCCAAGGCACCGCATCGCTTAATCGGCACAATCCCTCTTCGTGAAGAAATGAACGCTGAAAAATATCGCCACGCTGCGTCGCGTGCCATTGGTGAAATTCATTCGCGCGGCAAGCTCGCAATCGTTGTTGGGGGCAGTGGGCTTTATATCAAAGCGCTTACCCACGGACTGGCGCCGTTGCCTGAATCGGATCCAAAGCTGCGCGAAAAATTGAACGCGATGAGTTTGGATGAATTGCGCTCCCAACTTGCCGAGCTCGATCCTGAGGTGGCCCAAAACATCGACATGAAAAATCGCCGCCGCGTGGTGCGAGCGCTGGAGATTTGTTTGCTCACTGGAAAAGCTGCGTCGGAAGTTGTAGCCAGGGGCGATGACCCCGACAAATCGACAAACGTTCCGCCGCGGTCAGCGCCCGCGGCTACAGGTATTTTCGTTTTCCGCGACCGGGAAGAGCTTTATGCTCGAATCAATCGACGAGTCGAAAGGATGTTCGAAGACGGGGTCATCGAAGAGGTACGCGCTACTGGAAAAGTAAGTGTGACCGCATCGCAGATGATCGGTTTTCGCGAAATCCGTCGATTGCTCGATGGCAAAATGTCGATCTCGCAATGCGTGGCCGCGATTCAGCAGGCAACGCGGCGATACGCCAAAAGACAGTTGACCTGGTTTCGGCGACAAACTAATTTTTTACCACTGAACTTGTCGCTTCTTACTCACAACGAAGCAATGATTCTGCTCCGAATGCTTTCGGAGCGCCGAAAGGTTTCGATGGTTCGCACGAAGGGATGATCGAAACGCGTCCGAAGAGAAACCAGGAGCGCGCGCTCCTGATTGGCTTGGAAAAAGAAGGCGTCTCGAAATGGGATTTGCGGGATTCGCTCGAAGAACTGCGCGAGCTGGCGAGCTCCGCGGGCGCCAAAGTCGTCGATACGGTCACGCAAAAGTTACCGAAACCGACTGCGCCATACTATATCGGTCGCGGCAAAGCAGAATCGATCAAAGACTCATGTCAGGATCAACAGGTAACGTCGGTGATTTTTAACGATGAGCTGTCACCCGCGCAGGGTCGCAACCTGGAAAATTTATTCGCGCGCAAGGTTCTCGATCGAACTCAGTTGATTCTTGATATCTTTGCGCAGCGCGCCCGTAGCCGGGAAGGTCGACTGCAAATTGAGTTGGCTCAGTTGCAATACCTTTTGCCGCGTCTCACCCGGATGTGGCATCACTTGTCTCGGCAGACTGGCGGGATCGGCACGCGTGGCCCGGGCGAAACGCAATTGGAAGTTGATCGCCGCCGCGTGCAGGAACGAATTGCACGTCTTGAGCGAGAACTCGAGGCGGTGCGCAAGACGCGCGCAATACAGCGCGAAGGTCGCAAACGACATCAATGGCCTGTCGCCGCAGTAGTTGGCTATACAAATGCTGGCAAATCGACGCTACTGAATCTGCTGACCGGCGCAGATGTCGTAGCTGAGAACAAACTTTTTGCGACGCTTGATCCGACCACGCGCAGCTTCGTTTTGCCTAACAAACAGCGCGTCCTTCTCACCGATACGGTCGGGTTCTTGCGAAAACTTCCCCACACACTGATCGAGTCGTTCAAGGCCACGCTCGAAGAAGTGAGTGAAGCCGATTTGCTCATTCATATTGTCGATTTGAGTCACCCCCGGGTGGACGAACAGATGGAAGCGGTCGATGGCGTGATCAAAGAATTGGATGCCTACGGCAAGCAAACGCTGATCGTGTTTAACAAGATCGATAACCTGCCCAATCGGGAATTGGCCGATTCGTACTTGAAACGCTTTCCCGGAAGCGTCGCGATCTCTGCGCGAACGGGAGAAGCCGTTAACAAACTGGTGCAGGCGCTTGAAGACGCGCTCAGCTCGTGGCGGTTGCGATCGCGTTTTCGTATTCCTTCGAATGAATCTGCCTTAATCGCCGAGATCCATCGTGTCGGCCACGTGCTGGAGCTACGCTATGAAGG
>JBKPGQ010000041.1:0-1241 GCA_046729455.1 Verrucomicrobiota bacterium | reverse complement strand
AACTTGGCGGCCGGCCACGAGTCGTCTCGGCAACCGGGTACGTCATCACCGAACCAAAGATTGCGCCCAGCGGGTTTGCGACGTTCCTGCTAAGGCTCAAGTCGATCGAATTCGAGGGCCAAAAACAATCCACACACGCCGTGTGGCAGGTCCGTTCGAAAGGCGCGCCGGAATTTGGTGACGAATTGAAGCTGTTTGGAATCGCGGAAGTCATCCCACCGCCGCGAAATCCCGGCGAATTCGATATGCGTGCTTATCTGGCACGTCACGACGTTCGTCGAATGCTCTTTGTTCGTTATCCGGAGGACGGCGTCCTGATTCGGCATGGCGGTGGCAACGTGATCCTACGTCTCGCGCAGAAATCGCGCGCATTGATGCAAAACGCAATTTGCAGAGGATTGGAGAATGCGCCTGAGGTGCAGAATTTTCTCAGTGGGATCGTGCTTGGCCTCAGACACCAAACTCCGGAAGACATCGAGGAACCGTTTCAACAAACCGGCACACTTCATCTTTTCGCCGTCGCGGGTTTGCACGTAGGAATTGTGGCTGCGCTGTTGTGGATGCTGGCAATGGTCGCGCGGCTGTCGCGGAAATGGGCAGCCGCGCTCATCATACCACTGCTTCTTTTTTACGCGGCAGTGACGGGATTACACGTTTCAAGTGTGCGCGCGGCGGTCATGAGCTCGATTTTGCTTGGCGGCTTATTTTTTGAACGCAAGGTTTTCGTTCTCAATAGCCTCGCTGCCGCGGCGTTCTTTCTCCTCTGCTGGAACACGAACGAACTTTTTTCGACAGGATTTCAACTCTCCTTTGCGGTCGTTGGCGCCATCATATTGTTTGCCGATCCATTTGCTGAATTTTTGCAGCGCTGGACGGCTCCCGATCCTTTCCTTCCACGAAGCCTGTTGCGTGGTCCGCGACGTTGGATGCATACGAGCTTCAAATGGCTCTGTGACGGCGCCGGCGTTTCCATCGCGGCATGGGTTGGTTCGTTGCCGTTGGTGCTTTGGTATTTTTACATCGTCACACCGATTTCTTTGGTGGCGAATTTGATCGTGGTGCCGATTGCTTTTTTCATTCTAGCGATCGCACTTCTTTCCCTTCTTTCGACGCCACTTCTGCCCGGGCTTGCCGTAATCTTCAATAATGCCAACTGGCTTTTGGCACAGGTTGTGATGGGAATCGTGCAATTCCTCGCGCACGCCCCGGGTGGCCATTTTTACGTCGAGCATCCACATTGG
>JBKPGQ010000040.1:0-1132 GCA_046729455.1 Verrucomicrobiota bacterium | reverse complement strand
CTACGACATGATGCGGCCGGATTTTGCCGCGATGAAACGTGAAGGCATCATCGGTGTGATTCATGAAGCCACGTACCCGCCTTTCACACGCGACGCGAAATATCTGGACCGGCAAATGGCCGCGACACGTGCAGGTTTGCTTTGGGGAGCCTATCACTACGCCAACGCAACCGATCCGGTCCGTCAGGCTGATCATTTTCTAAGCGCCGTAGCCAGCGCGTGGGCGCAAGTCGATTCGGCGGCGCGAGGCCCGGGCGTCCTGCTGGTGCTCGATTTCGAGAAGAATGGTCACTATCCCGGCGGCACGATGCGTGTCGATCAGGCAGTTGCTTTTGTTGAACGAATTCGCGAACGCACCGGCACATATCCGGGCCTTTATTCCGGCGAATATCATCTGCGGCAGGCCATGAATAGCAGCAAGGTGACGAATGCCCAGAGAAAAGTCCTGGCGAATTGCTGGCTTTGGATGGCAAATTATCGCAACGAGCCACGCGCAACGGCGCCGTGGAGCTACTGGTCTCTTTGGCAACATTGTGGTGACGGCAGGGGCGCTCGGCCGCGCTCCGTTTACCCGATCAGTGTTGCCAATATTAAGAAGGCGGAGCGCAACATTTTTCGCGGCAATCAATCGGACCTGAAGGAGTTCTGGCAAAGACGCGCCTGGGAGCCTTCCGGAGGAAAATCTCGCCGCGAATCTGAGCGGACTGTCGCGGCCGATTAAGGCGCGGGTTTTTCCGACGTACTTTTCGGCAGCCGCGATACCGCCGTTGGTTCTTTTTGAATTCCGCGTTGCGTCGTGAGGTAAACCGCAAAACTGCCGAGCCAGTGTCCGCCTTCGTAATGCGCACCAGTGACCGCTGCGAGACCCGCGCGCCGATGCGCGTCTGCAGCAGCCTGCAGCGACGCTCTCCGCTGGTCATCGTGCGGCAGCGCCGACAGAATTCCTTCCAGCATCCAGGCGCGGCTCAGGTTTAGCCCGTCCAGATGCGCTAGCTTGGGATCGCTCGGATCCGGCGAGACAACCGGTTTCAGCCAGTCGCCATTTCCTGTCATCGGGATTTGCGGCATGAAATCACTGAGCCATTTCGCGAATTCCGCTTGCGATAAAATGCGACGCATCACGTCTGCTTCG
>JBKPGQ010000039.1:0-3719 GCA_046729455.1 Verrucomicrobiota bacterium | reverse complement strand
GGTGCGATCTGATGATCTGCTCGAGCGCTGTGATTTGCTCCTTTGGTTGTCGTGCCTTACTGAAAGCGTCGAGCAGTTCGTCAGCCTGCGACACACCTTCGCCGCGTATTTGAATCGGATCGTTCTTTTTCGCAGGAACGGAAAAAATGCCGCTTGCCTTAAGCGCTTTCTTCGTCGATTCCCACCAGCGTTTCCATTCCGTTTCGGTGAAAACATCGCCTACCAGCCATTCACTCATCTGCTGCGCCGTAGCTTTACCGTCCAAGCTTTCAAGGATATTTCGCACCAGGGCAGGCGGATCTTCTCTTGCTAAATTTTTGATCGACGCCAGGTCGGTCGCTTTGCGCGCTAGGAAGTGTTCCGGCGCCAGCGGCATGACGTTCTCCGCCGCGTACTGCGCCTGCATCGGATGCGACTTCTTGCCTGCAAAATCAATTACGATCTGGTTGAGCAGCAGATTCCATTCGCTCACGCGACCGAATCCCCAGCTCTTGTGCAAACAAAATGTGCCCGGCTTTAGTTTTTCGAGTTGCTGCGCAGCGCGGGGAGTGAGTTTGCCGGCTTCGACCAGTTTTTCTAATTCGGTATCCATCAAAGGGGCTAATAAGTTCCGTGTGACCTATAAGTCGCATAGGTCGGGCGCGCAATTTACGTTTGCCGTCCGCCCCGCTGCATGAAAACCTCCCCGCCGTGACGACGAGTATCTGGTTTTGGATCGCCTTTCACATTGGCGTGTTCATTGCGATTGGGATCGACCTCTTCACGTTCCACCAACGCGGCCGGGAATTGAGCATAAGGGCGGCGGCGCGACGCAGCGTGCTGTGGGTGATCGTGTCCCTTGGATTTAACGCTGTGGTGTGGCGCCTCAAAGGACCGCATCATGGTCTGGATTTTTTCACCGGCTATCTCATCGAGTATTCGCTGAGCATGGATAACATTTTTGTTTTCGTGCTCATTTTTGCGCACTTTCGCGTTCCTCGGCGCGCACAACATCGCGTGTTGGTCTGGGGAATCATCGGGGCATTGGTCATGCGTGGCGCAATGATCCTTGGCGGTATCGCCCTGGTGCAACGCTTTCATTTCATTCTTTATCTCTTCGGTCTCTTTCTGTTGATTACGGCGGCGCAGATGCTTTTTGGAAAACGTCCAGCGCATGATTTCGCCGAGGGTTGGGTGTTGCGCACGTGTCGTCGGATCCTGCCGATTACGCGCGAATTTCATAACGAACATTTTAAGGTGTGCGTGGACGGCCGGTGGATGTTGACCCCGCTCGCCTTGACGATGATCGTGATCGAGGTCACAGACCTGATCTTTGCGGTCGATTCGATCCCTGCGATCTTCGCGATCACGCGCGACCCTTTCATTGTCTATACCTCTAATATTTGCGCGATTCTCGGTTTACGGTCGCTTTACTTCCTGCTCGCCGGCTTGATGGACCGTTTCATTTATCTGCGAACGGGGCTTGCCCTGGTGCTCGGCTTCGTCGGGATCAAAATGATTGTCGCCGACTATTTACCGCTGCCGAGGAGTCTTTCGCTGGGGATCATCGTGCTCATTCTCGGTATTACGATCGCGGTTTCGATGGCTAAGACGAAGAAGGATACTGCGGCACAAGGCCCAAAATAAGTATTGCCTTTGCTCCTCAATATTTGTTTAACTGGATAGAGCCGTATGAAACCCCTCACTGTTTTCTCATTGGTGCTCGGCCTTACCGGAACTTGTCTTGGAGATATTCAGGACCCGCCTTCGAATGACTATGGGCCAACGCGGAAACTCGGTCGCGGTTTTGCGAATTTTCTCTGGGCGCCGACAGAGATCATCGTGAATATCAACAAAGTTAACAAAGAGGAAGGAAACAACGCTGCATTTGGCTACGGCGTGGTCCGTGGCTTCGGGCGCTCAGGTGCGCGACACGTAGCGGGGCTTATTGAGATTCTGACCTGGCCCTTTCCAATCTGGCGCGATAGCTATTATCCCATCTTGCCACCAGAAATTCCGTACATTCATGCCGGCTATTCGGAATTTCCTCCCGAGATCGGCAACGAATCGAAATATCCATACGTCCGCGATTACGATCAGGATCCATACTAAGTTCGCTCCATCGAGAAGTACGCCGAAGGCCACAGCGCGGGATCCCTGCCTGATCAGCGCGATCGCAGCTCCTTAACTAATTCCAACACCTCTTCGCGGATCGCAAAAAGTTCGCTCCGATAGTAAGCGAGCCGTTCTGCCGGAAGGAAGTCTTTCCCTCTTACGGCATCCGCGGCTGCGATAGTCTTGTTCAAAATCTCCAGGATGCGTTTGAGCCATGCGATTACCATCCCCGGTTCAAAAAAGTCGTCGCCGCATGCAACTCCGCCCAAGGCGCCGGCAAGCTTTGCGCTGAGCGTCATAAAACCGCTGACGAAATCGGCAAGCTGCTCATCTTCTTCCTCGGGAAAACGGTCTGCTGCCTTTAACTCATCGAGCAAGGCATGCAAGGTATCATGGGCGCGTTTCTCGATGGGATGCAAAATGTGGCCGCGCTCGTCACGGACCCAATCAATTCCTTCACGCATCGGATCGGGCGGCGGCGATTCATAATCCTCAATATCGCTTTCGGATTCGTCTTCCTTTTCCTCGTCGATCTTCGCTTCCAAATCCCTGGCTTGCTCGTCCTGCTTGATCTCTTTTTCGTCCTCTCGATCGAGTGCCTCCTCAAGCCACGACCATCCCATCTCACGGGCAATGATCCGTTCGCTCTCGGGATGGTCCGCGTATTTCTCCAGTAGTCGGCCGTATTTTTCTGTTAACGCATCGCTTTCGCGCAGAAATTGCTCATAGCGAACTTCGTCCCATTCTTGCGTCTCGCCGTCCTCAGTGATTGCAATAGCAAACGGCGTTTCTTCATCAGCGATGCGGCGGTCGCGCTCGGCAATTTCTCCTTTTGTATAACGCCACGCTGGCTCGGAGACTTGCAGACGATAATCAGCGCTTTCAATTACCACCCGGCCACTGCGCTCGCTGAACCACTCCAGATACACCGCATTCGCCATGTGTTCGGGTGGCGTTTCGCCGCGTCGGGAGATTGCCAATGCTTGTTCAATGGGAACGTCGAACACGCGCACTTTGCGCGCGGCTGTGATATCGCCAGCAGGGCCGCGCTGCAGAGGAGCAGGCGGTTTCGTTGTCATGGGAATCGGGTTGGGATTTTCAAACCTCAACTCGCAGCCGGCGAGGTCAGGCGCACAGTCGCCTGTTAATTCAAGCGTCAGTGGCGGGTCGATGCCAGCCAGCCAAATCTCACCGGTCACGCGCCCCCGCGTGCGGTTATCGATCTTGCCGCGCAAGACGTGTTCGTGTAGTCGCCAGGCCATAATGAAAGTGACGAATCACGAATGACGAATGACGAAGGAATGTCAAAAGTAGATTGAATTGGCCTTTCCGATTCGCTCAGTCGAAATCTTCATATGCGCGTGATCGATCTGAAAATCGAAGACATTGCTTTCGGTGGGAAAGGGGTCGGGCGCGAGCAAGGGAAGGCCGTTTTCGTCCCCTACACGATTGAAGGCGAATCGGTTTGTGCCGAAATCGTGCGTGAGAAAAAACAATTCGCCGAAGCGGAGCTGGTGGAGGTTAAGAAGAGCTCGCCTGATCGCGTCCGCCCGGAGTGTCCTTATTTTGGCGATTGCGGTGGATGCGCATATCAGCACATCGACTACGAACATCAGCTGGCGATT
>JBKPGQ010000038.1:0-8144 GCA_046729455.1 Verrucomicrobiota bacterium | reverse complement strand
AGAGGATTATAGCGCCCGATTACAACAAGAGGCACGCATTGCTGCCGCTGTGAATCATCCGAACGTGGTGCAGGTATTCGATTCGGGAACAGACCACGGGCAGTTTTATGTCGTCATGGAATTGGTCGAGCGCGGAAGTCTCGACGATCTCATGGCGCTGCAACCCCGATTATCGGAGAGGAAAGTACTCGAGACCGGTATCCAGGTTGCAAAGGGGCTGCGTGCCGCGCAGCGGCGGGGTCTGATTCACCGGGATGTGAAACCGGCCAACATCATGTTTGTTGACGAACACGCAGCAAAAATCGGCGACTTCGGCCTTGCCAGCACGGCAACGCAACGTTGGGAGACCGACCGCGTCATCTGGGGCACTCCGTACTATGTGGCACCAGAAAGACTAAACAATCAGCCGGAGGACTTCCGCAGCGACGTTTACAGTCTGGGCGCAACGTTGTTTCACGCGATCGCAGGCAGACCACCGATTGAAGGCGAGACAAATTCCGCCACTGCGTTGCGCGAATTGAAACAACGGCCGCTCAACTTGCAGGCCGTCGCGCAGGACATTTCTCCAACGACGGCGCGTGTTTTGCAACGAATGATCGCAGCTGATCCGAGTCAGCGATTTTCCTCTTACGACGACCTCGTGACGGAGCTCGAGCGCGCGCTGGAGGATGCACCTGATGGCAGTGCAGCGCATAGGTGGCGCTGGCGTCGACTGCTGCCTCGGATTCGTTGGGCTCCACGCGAACAGCGCAAGTACTGGCTTTTAACTTGCGTGGCCCTGGCGGTGTTGCTTGCTACAGTAATTTTCTTAGCCGCCGGGCGGGGCTTTGTACCTTCGTGGACGCAAGTGACAGCGCGAGCAACATCGTTACTGGAGCGCGGCCCGTGGAATCGAGCACTTGCGAAGTATAAAGAGCAGGTCGCGCTGTATCATTTTGGCGAAGCGGCTGACACGATCAGAAACGTGAGGCTGATCGGCGCATACTTTAAGCCGGCAAAAGAAGTTGCAGAAAAGAGAGCGCAACTCTTGTTCGATTGGAAGAACACGCTGGTCGGCGATCTCAATCGCGTGCATTTCTCGGGTACGCTCACCGACAAAAGCGGCACCCAATACACAGGGATAGCAAGTGCGACGGATGAAAGTCTCAGCATGAAACTTCCACACGGCATCGCACGCGTGAAGTGGGAGCAGCTTTCGCCACAGGAATTACTGGCTGTATCCAAATCGTTCATTGATCCAGGATCGCGTGACGCAGCTGATCGACAGTGGCGTTGCGCTGTCTTTGCCAGTGAAACCGGTCAAACCGAAGCGGCGAGTCAACTTGCGGATGCGGCCGCCAAAAGCAAGCCGGAATACAAGGCGCAAATTTCCGTTCTGTTTCCAGGTAGCCCGCAGACGCCCTAGCGCCCATCTTACTCTTGCTCTTGATCATACTCCTACTTTTCTTTTCCAGAACTACTATTAGAGCAAGAGCATGACCAAGAGTAGAGTAGGGATACGAAACAAAGGGGAGATGAACGAATCTCGCGCCTGAGGGTCAGATCTTAGGCGACTCATTGCCATAATTGATTTTTGGCGCGAATTTTTCTCTCGATCGCGAATATGGAGCAAAACCCACCACCACCGCAATTTCCTTCACCGGAAGAACTGAAGTCCAAGATCACAGAGTTCATGAAACAGAACTTCGGCGACCGGGTCTCAGTGGCTACTTTTGCCGAGCCGGAACCTGCACCAGCAGAGGAGGAAGAAAAAGCCGAGAAGACCGATCACAAGGAGTTCGAATTCAATCTTCTGCCGCGGGACATTAAAGCGCATCTCGACCGCTTCGTGATCAAGCAGGATGAAGCGAAGAAGGTTTTGGCGATCGCAGTTTGCGATCATTACAACCACGCCAATTACCTGCGCCGTCTCGAAAAGGAAGATGCCACGCGTGCGCAGGAGATTGAATACATCAAGCAAAACGTCATTTTGGTTGGACCGACTGGGGTCGGCAAAACTTACCTCATCAAACACATCGCCGACCTGATCAAAGTGCCGTTCGTGAAAGCGGACGCTACGAAGTTTAGCGAAACGGGTTACGTCGGCGGCGATGTGGAAGACTTGGTGCGCGAGCTGGTACACAAGGCCAATGGAGATGTGAACCTGGCGCAATTTGGAATCATTTACATCGATGAGATCGACAAGATCGCTGCAGCCGGAAATTTAATCGGTCGGGACGTTAGCGGACGCGGTGTGCAGACCACGCTGCTGAAGTTGATGGAGGAAACGGAAGTGCCAGTTCGCAGCATGAACGATCTGCAGGCGCAATTGCAGGCGGCGTTCGAATTTCAACGGCGCGGCAGGGCGAAACGAGAGACGATCAATACTCTGCATATTCTCTTCGTGGTCAGCGGCGCATTTGAGAAATTGAAGGAACAGGTTGCGCGACGTGTTCGGCAGGGGCAGATCGGATTCAGCGCCGAGCCAATTCAGGTAATGGACAAGGAATTGTTCCAGCACGTGACCACGCAGGATTTCATCGAATACGGGTTCGAGCCGGAATTCATTGGCCGACTGCCGGTGCGAGTTGTTTGTGAAGACCTCGATGCCGATGATCTCTTCAAAATTATGAAGTATTCCGAGGGCAGTTTGCTCCGGCAATATGAGCGCGCCTTCCGCGCCTATGGCATTGAAATCAGTTTCGAAGACGAAGCTCTGCGGCTGCTGGCCGAGGCGGCCGCGACGGAAAAAACTGGCGCGCGTGGCTTACTCACGGTGTTCGAAAAGTTGTTCCGCGATTACAAATACTACCTGGCAGGATCAGGCCTGAGCCAGTTGCGTGTTACCGCTGCGCTTGTGCGCGAGCCACAGCGTGTGCTGGATCGGTTAATGGTCGAGGGACATAAACTGGAGGCGCAAATGCTCGAAGCCGGCGCGCGTCAATTTGCGGCGAAATTCAGCAGCGAACATGGATTGGAAATTGTTTTTGATGAAGCTGCGGTGCGGCGCCTTGTGGAGCGAGCGCAAGCCGAGCGGATGACCATGAGCGATCTTTGCGCCCACTTATTTAAAGACTACCAGTTCGGATTGAACCTCATTAAAAAGAACACCGGCCAGACAAGATTTGTCATCAACGCCGGAGCCGTCGATGCGCCTGACAAATTCTTAAGTGAACTTGTGGTCCAATCCTATTATCCGGCTGCAGCTGCGCAAAAGTCCTGATTGTTCATGAAGCGGTCGTTAGTCACAACGCTCGTAATTGGAGTTGTCGTCGCCGTCACTGTCGGGGTCTTACACGCAACGAAGGCGGTGGCGGGTTTTGAGACTGGTGTTGCGCGGCTTGTTTCCGATTATGCCAGCGCGACGAGGATCGTGGGCGAAAAATGGCAGTACGTTCTTGTCTTCCTGACAGCTGTTGGTGTCGCCTGGCTGAGCCTGAGAAACCCCGCGCCTCCGGGGCGGTTGCGAAACTATCTGTTGTTTGGCTTTTTGTTGGTTGAGCTCCTTGTCCTTTCATGGGTTTACTCCCTGTACCGGATTTTTTTCCAGCCCGTACCCTGCATTTTAGCGGTCGCACTAGCGGGAGCCGCCGTGGAGGGCTGGACCGCTTTTTTGAAGAGGGACCGCTCGTATTTGGTGTGGACCCTGTTTGCGAATCGCCTCTCGAAAAAAGAATTTCATCGTGTCAGCAACGGGTCTTTCGATGGCCAGGCGCAAGCGTACGAAGCGAGCGTTGTGGTCTGCGACATTGCCAACCGGCACGGATTCACGAATTCATCTGACCCCACCGGTTTCGCTGACACAATGGCGAAATTTATTCGTCAGACAGCCGATGGTCTGATTGAAAGAGGAGCTTATCTACAAGCTGCCGACGGGGAAGGGGTGGTCGGCCTTTTTGGATTTCCGAATGCGAGTAGTCAACATGCCGGGGACGCAGCGCGTGCTGTGCTCGACTTAATAGAGAAATTTCGCGAGGGCCGGCAGGACAACGAAGAAATTTTTGGCGACTGGGAAATGCATGCCGGCATCAGCTCGGGTACGATAATTGCCAGCGCGCTGAGGGACAGTGTACACCCGGCGCTCCTGGCGAGCGGCGAACCAATTGAATTCGCGCGCAGATTCTGTGCGCTGAATCACCGGTATGGATCGAAGATCCTGATTGATACGCCTACTTTCGATAGCGTGAGCGAGATAATCATCGCGCGTCCAATTGATTTTGTGAGTGGAACCAATTCGCACGATCGAATCGAAATCTACGAGCCGCTCTGGCTTACGGCGGAAGCCAAGCCGGAGCATGTCGCGCGTAGAGATTCCTTCTGGAGCGGCGTGGTTCTGTATCGGGAAAAGCGTTGGGCGGAAGCTTATTCTGAATTTCAGAAGGCACGCGGACCCGAGGGAGAAGACGATCCTGCATTGCAATTCTATTTGCGCCGGCTGGAACCGCTTGTTCTGCAGCTAACGGAATCGGCGTTGGAAGAGAGCTGAGGGCGCTTTGAGAAGAACGGAATATCCGGTCGCAATCCGGAATTTGATTGCGCAACTACGACAAATGCCGGGAGTGGGCCCTCGCTCGGCAGAGCGGATTGCGCTCTGGATGGTGCGCGCACGGAACGATCAGCCGGAGCAAATCTCGCGCGCTATTGCGGAGACCCGCCAGGCGATTCGTTCCTGCAAGCTGTGCGGATTTTTTTCTGCCGGCGAAATATGCGAGATATGCAGCGATTCCTCGCGCTCGACGGAACTCCTCTGTGTCGTAGAGCAACCCGCCGACATTCTTCCTCTGGAAAAAACCAATGCCTTTCGCGGGCGTTACCATTCTCTTGGAGGAAAAATTTCTCCCCTTGATCATGTCGGTCCCGAAGATTTGCGCATCAAAGAATTACTGGAACGCGTCGATCAGGAAAAAATCACTGAAATCATTTTTGCGTTGCCTGCCGATGTGGAAGGCGAATCGACAACAAATTACATTGCCGATCTTTTGAAGGAGAGACCGGTCAACCTTACGCGTATTGCTCGCGGCATTCCAGCCGGCGGCGGCTTGGAATCTGCCGATGAGCTAACGCTTTCCGCGGCGCTTTCAGGCAGAACGAAGTTGTAACAGCGTGATGGCGCAGCAGGAGCAGAAGAACTGGCTGGAATTGCCACCGAATCTGCCTGTGCCGCAAGACGACGGCGCGGCGCGCCATCTGACCGGACTCGAGATGCCCGACATTCCATTGGCCGCAACCAACGGCGCGCGCGTCAGTCTCGCGCGTCTTGCCGGACGAACGGTCGTCTACGCCTATCCGAAAACCGGTGCGCCGGGCGTGCCGTCGCCGGACGGCTGGGACATGATCCCAGGGGCGCGCGGCTGTACACCGCAATCCTGCGGGTTTCGTGATCACTTTGGCGCCCTGAAATCATTGGGCATTGCCCATCTCTTCGGTCTGTCCACCCAGGACAGCGCCTATCAGCGCGAGGCCGTCGAGCGGCTGCACCTGCCATTCCCAATCCTTTCGGACGAGGACCTGACGCTCGCGACTGCGATCCGTCTGCCAACTTTCGAAGTGGCCGGGACGATACTCTTAAAGCGCCTTGCGCTCGTCGTCGACGACGGCATGATCAGCAAGGTGTTCTATCCGGTATTCCCTCCGGACCAGAACGCGGAAGAGGTTGTCGCGTGGCTAGAAGCTGATCAACGTCGTTGAAGAGTCGGAAAGCATTAAAGGGACGAAGCGGTCCGCTTCGACGCTTCAACTTTTCAACGTTTCAACGTTGCGCTAGGATTGGATCAAGATGTCGTGCGCAAAGATTGATCCGGCCTTGCACCAGCCGCACAAACCGGCCTGGATCAAAGTCCGGTTGCCATCCAATCCTGTTTTCTTCTCAACCAAGGCGCTCATTTCCGATCTGCGATTGCACACGGTTTGCGAGAGCGCGCAATGTCCAAACCGATGGGAATGCTGGAGCCAGGGCACGGCGACTTTCATGATCGCTGGCGACCGTTGCACGCGCGCATGCGGATTTTGCGCCGTCACAACCGCCAAGCCTTTCGTGCTGGAAGAAGACGAACCGCAGCGGGTGGCCGAGGCGGTGCGCCGAATGAAACTAAAACATGTCGTTATCACCGCTGTCGCGCGCGACGATCTCAAGGACGGTGGCGCCGATCATTTTGCGCGCACGATTGCAGCAATTCGAGAGATGGACCCTTCGGTTATTGTTGAAGTGCTCGTTCCGGACTTTCATGCGCAGGACTGGTGCATTCAGATTGTCCTCGACGCCAGCCCTGATATTTACAATCACAATATGGAAACTGTAGAACGCCTCACGCCGCTGGTGCGTTCGCGCGCAAAGTACCGTACCTCGTTGCAGGTCTTACGACGTGCAAAGGAACTGTCGTCAGGAGTTGTGACCAAGAGCGGTGTCATGCTCGGCCTTGGCGAGAAGGAGACGGAACTTTTTCAGACGATGGACGATTTGCGGGAGGTCGGCTGCGAAGTCCTCACCATGGGCCAGTATTTGCGTCCGACTCCGAAGCATTTGCCTGTGGTCGAATACATCACCCCGGAGCAATTCAATTACTACGGCGACATCGCGCGCAGAAAAGGTTTCCTCCATGTTGCCTCCGGTCCGCTGGTCCGCAGCTCTTATCACGCGGCCGACTTTCATCCGGTGGTGCGCCGATGACAGAGACTGGGCGTGATCCGCTCGCTCAGATTCGTTCGCAAACCGCCGCCGTCATTCCTGCCTATCAGGATGAGAAACATATCGGGGACATCGTTCGCCGGACCCGCGAGCGACTCGACCACGTCCTCGTCGTTGATGACGGTTCGAGCGATCAGACCGCGCAACGCGCGCGAGAAGCCGGTGCCGAAGTCATTGTTCACGATCAAAACCGCGGCAAAGGCGAAGCGATCAAGACAGGACTAGGGCACTGGTTGGATCGAGAAGTTACATGGGTGAGTCTTCTCGATTCCGACGGCCAACATCTTCCAGAAGAAATTGATCGATTCCTTGCGGCAGCGGGCGCGAGGCAACCAACGTTTTTAATCGGCAACCGCATGAACAATCTCGCCGGAATGCCATTTATCCGGCGCGTGGTGAATCGTTACATGAGCAGGCAGATTAGCCGTCTTTGCGGACAAGAAATTCCCGATACGCAATGCGGTTTCAGGATGTTGAATCGGCAATTAGTTCCTGAGCTGCTCGGAGGAGGGGACCGTTTCGACTACGATACCGAAGTGCTCATCATCGCCAGCCGCAAAGGCTACCGGATTGAGTCGGTACCGATCACAACTATTTACACCGATCAGGTGAGCAAGATTCGTCCGCTGCGAGATGCACTCCGCTTTCTCAAATTGATGTGGCGCTATCGAAAACTGTAGCAATGGCTCTGCGAGCCGTTCACCGTGGTTGCCACGCCGAAGCCGACGAAGGCCGGTCGCTCGCAAAGAAACAATTGTAGCCACGCCGCAGGGTCTAAAGTCGCGCACATAAAGCCGCCATCCGCGCCCAAGGATGGAACCTGGCAATGTGATTTAGACGTACGAAAACGCGGGCGATTCAAAAAGCCGTAGCGATCACATTTTGTGATTTCGCGCAAACAAAGGCCGCCACGCGATGAAACCTGGCGGCCTTTCGACGAGTTGATTAATTCGAATCGCCGGTGCGGGGTTACGGACACTGCGGGAAGAAGTTCGCCGCGAAGGTTCCAGGAGAGGTGTTACAATCGCCCGCCCCCGGTGCTGACACCGAAACGTTCGTGTAACTGATCGAAACCAATACCAGCGTTTGACCCCCAGGGCAGTTTAACGTAGTGGGCGGCGGATCTATTGTGAGAGAAGCTCTAATCGAGCCGTTCTTGCCGGACGTGAACGTGCCAGTCGCGCTGACGTCGGTGTGCACCTCCACTTTATTGGCTGCATTGGGGCATTGTTGCCCTCTGTTCAGGCAGCCGTAGATAGCGTCAGCATGGGCCGTAGCCGTTACGGTAAGCGTTTGGTTATCACCGAGTCCGGCTATCGTGAAAGACACATCGAGGGTGCCATCAGGGTTAACGCCGCTTGCGGCGCATCTGAGGAAGTGGGGGCTAGTTGCCCACACGGTGGTGGCCATGAAGCCTACGAGGGCGATCATGGTACAGGTGAGAATACTTAATCTTTTCATTGGCTGATCCTTTTTATGG
>JBKPGQ010000037.1:0-16728 GCA_046729455.1 Verrucomicrobiota bacterium | reverse complement strand
AGTGGGGAAAGATAAAGCCGCTGCAAACAAGACCACGGCGGAACAAGTCGGCAAAGCGATAGCGGAACGTTCACTGGCGAAGAAACTCGAGCGAGTCGTCTTTGATCGTGGCGGGTTCCTTTATCATGGAAAAGTGAAGGCGTTAGCAGACGCGGCACGCGCGGGCGGTTTAAAGTTTTAATTCATGGCTCAAACAACTTCAGGAGGCAGACGACCGGACACGCGCAGGCAAGATAAAGCGCCCGCGGCAAAAGGCGATACGACCGAAAAAGTCGTGTTTATCAATCGTTGTGCGAAAGTCGTTAAAGGAGGGCGCCGTTTTAGCTTCAGTGCGTTGATAGTGGCTGGAGATCACGACGGAAAAGTGGGATGCGGATTTGGCAAGGCCAACGAAGTCTCGGAAGCGATCCGCAAAGCGTCGGAAGCCGCCCGCAAAGCGATGGAAAAAGTTTCATTGAACGAGAACACAATCCCACACGAAGTGATTGGCGAATACGATGGAGCGCGAGTGTTGTTGCGTCCTGCATCGCCGGGGACCGGAGTCATTGCGGGTGGAGGTGTGCGGGCCGTCGCTGAAGCAGCTGGCATTCGCGATGTGCTGGCGAAGTCGCTGGGGTCAAGCAATCACGCCAACGTGGTGAAGGCGACGATCGCGGCGCTGAAGTCACTTCGCCGGCGGGACGAAATTTTTAAAGTGCGTGGAATTCACTTCAGCGATGGAAAAGGTGCGCAACATGATGCGTCTTCATAATCTGCAACCGCGGCCCGGCTCGCGTCATCGCGTGAAGCGCCTGGGTTGTGGCGAGAGCTCAGGCCACGGAAAGACCAGTGGGAAGGGTAACAAGGGGCAAAAGGCGCGGTCGGGCGGGAGCATTCGCCTGGGGTTCGAAGGCGGGCAGATGCCGTTGATTCGGCGATTGCCAAAGCGAGGATTTAACAATGCCGCGTTTCACAAGCAGTACGCGATTGTCAATCTTGATGACCTCAATGCATTTAAAGCTGGAACTGCCGTCAACGAACAACTGCTGCGCGAGTCGAACCTGATCCGCGGTGATTTTGTGGGAATAAAAATCCTTGGTGACGGCGAATTGAAGCACGGCCTGAAGGTGGAAGCCGATAAGGTCAGTGCGGCAGCCCGGGAAAAAATCGAAAAGGCTGGAGGAACGATTACGCTGCGTGAGAAAGCAGCGCGCCCTCATGCTGCTTCGGTGCGTGAAACTTCGGCCCAGGAACCAGCTGGCGAAGCTACATCGCAAGGAACCCGGAAGAAAAAATCGTCCAGGAAGATCTCGGCCAAAGCAAAGAAGAAAGCATTGCGGGAGAGCCAGCTTCCCGGCACATGATGTTTCACATTTAGCGGATGGTTTCGGCGTTTCTCAACACGGTCAAGATACCGGAATTGCGCCGGCGCATTTTGTTTACGCTCGCGGTGATTGTGATTGTGCGTTTAGGCGCAGCGATCACAACTCCCGGGGTCAACCAGGCGGTGTTGCAAGAGTGGTTTCGCACTTCTCTGGAACAACGCTCCGGAGGCGGTCTGGCAGCGCTGTTTAACTTGTTCAGTGGTGGCGCGCTGGAAAATTGCGCGGTTTTCTCCCTGGGCATTATGCCCTACATCAGCGCATCGATCATGATGCAGTTGTTGACCGCAGTGATCCCGCAGCTTGGCAGACTGGCACGTGAAGATGGCGGCCGGCAAAAGATCATGCAGTTGACTCGCTACGCGACCGTGGGGCTGTGCATTTTTCAAGGGTATTTGCTGGCGCTGTCGTTTCAGCATCCGGAATCGTATCACACCATGCTGCCGGGGATTATGGACACCATCCACAACCTAGGAATTCCGCTGGTGGATGATCTCGGCTGGAAGTTTCGAATCGTAACGGTGGTTTCCCTGACGACTGGGACACTTTTATTGATGTGGCTGGGTGACCAAATTACCGAACGCGGCATTGGAAACGGGATATCGCTTATCATCACCGTCGGCATTGTGGCGCGCCTGCCCGCTGCACTCGCTCAGGCGTGGAAGACCTTTGTGCCCTCGGGACAGACCGGGTCGAGCCAGGTGAATCCGATGGTTCTTGTGTTGCTCGTGTTTTTCTTAATCGTCGTCATCGCCGCAGTGATCACGATTACGCAGGGCGTACGGAAAATTACTGTCCAGTACGCAAAGCGCGTGGTTGGCCGCAAAATGTACGGGGGACAAACGCAATACATGCCCTTAAAAGTGAATTACGCCGGTGTGATGCCCATCATCTTCGCTTGGGCGCTGCTTCTCTTTCCAGCTACGATCGTTCAGTACGGATTCAAAGGCAGCCCCACAGCTAATCGGATCGCTAGCGCGCTTTCCAACGGCTGGCCCCATTACGTCGCTCTCGCGGCAATGATTTTCTTTTTCAGTTATTTCTGGGTCGCAACGCAGTTTCAACCAACGCAAATCGCGGACGACCTAAAAAAATACGGCGGTTACATTCCTGGCGTGCGACCTGGAAAGCCGACTGCCGATTTTCTCGACTTCACAATGACGCGACTGACCTTTGCCGGCGCGATTTTCCTGACGCTGATAGCAGTGTTGCCAAGTCTTCTGAGCCAGGGTCTAAATGTGCCTATGATCACGGCGCAATTTTTTGGCGGCACGAGCTTGTTAATCATCGTGGGCGTTATGCTCGATACCATGCGCCAGGTGGAGACGCACCTTATTCAACGGCATTACGACGGTTTCTTGCGCAAGGGTCGCATTCGAGGCAGAGCATTCGGTGCGGGCGCGTACAGTCGCGGCGAAACGGCAGCAAGCGGCACGCTAATGTGGTTGTACGTGGGGATCGCTGTGCTTGTAATCGCCGGCGTCGCCATTTTTCTATACGGTAGGTGAAAAGGCGGCTCGTTCTTCTCGGCGCGCCCGGTTCTGGCAAAGGGACCCAGGCAGAAATGATTACGCGCCAATTCGGCATTCCAGTCACGTCGCCGGGCGCAATCTTGCGGCGTGAAAGAGACCTCGGAACGCCGTTGGGAAAGAAGACCGGTGAAGTGCTGCAAAGCGGCGGGCTAGTCTCCGACAAAATCATCATCGAATTAATCGAAGACTGGTTGCGCCTGCATGGTGGTCACGGATTCGTATTCGATGGTTTTCCCCGAACGCTTCGCCAGGCAGAAAGCTTGATGACTATTCTGGCGCAATTGCGTACTGCTTTGGATTTGGCGATCTGGCTTGAGGTATCGGAACAGACCGTACGTGATCGGATCGCCGGGCGACTTCAATGTGGCGAATGCGGCTTTACTACCAGCTCGTCGAGTGCCCAATTTGCGGAACGCGCCAAATGTCCGTATTGCGATGGCCCGCTAGTGCGCCGCAGCGACGATGACTTGGGCGTGTTGCAGACCCGCTTGCAGGAGTTCCGCACCAAGACCGAGCCGCTGGCATGCTTTTACAGGAAAATGTCGATACTGCATCGGATCGATGGCAACCGCGATCGCGAGGCAGTCTTTAGCGATATCTCGCGGCTGATCGAAGACAAACGATGATTCCGATCAAGAACGCCAAGGAGATTGAGAAGATGCGGCAGGCGTGCCGCACCGCGAGCGATATTCTCGACCGCGTTAGTGACCTGGTTCGTCCCGGCATTACAACAAAAGAAGTGGACGAGGCGGCAGCCGACTTCATGAGCGATGCCCATGTGAAAAGTGCATTTCTCGGTTATCGCCTTGGTCACCGAGTCTTTCCTGGCAACATTTGCATTTCGCTGAATGACGAAGTCGTGCACGGCATCGGCAGCCAACGGCGTATTCAATACGGCGACATCGTAAAACTGGACATTGGGATCGTTCAGGATGGTTGGGTAGGGGACAACGCGACTACTGTACCGGTTGGAATCATTGATGAACGCACCGATCAATTGCTGCGCGTGACCGAAAATGCGCTCGCACACGCAATTAGCGCCGCTCGTGAAGGCCGGCGCGTTGGCGATATCTGCGCTGAAATCGAGGATGAAGCGCGCCGCTTTGGTTTTTCAGTCGTACGCGAATTTGTTGGACACGGCGTAGGACGAAAAATGCACGAGGAGCCGCAAATCCCCAACTACGGCAAGCGCGGCAGCGGTGCGAAGTTAAAGGCGGGCATGACGCTGGCAATTGAGCCGATGATTAACATCGGCACTTCCGACGTGAGATTGCTCGACGATGGTTGGACGGTCCGCACGGCGGATGGGATGCCCTCGGCGCATTTCGAGCACACGGTTCTGATCACGAAGGACGCCCCAGAAATTCTGACATGGCGCGCAAAGACGCAATTGAAGTAGAAGGCACAGTCGTCGAGCTGCTGCCCAATACCATGTTTCGAGTCGAACTGGCCAATGGCCATCGTGTTCTGGCGCATATTTCCGGGAAAATGCGGCTGCACTTCATTCGGATCTTGCCAGGAGACAAAGTTATGCTAGAGATTTCACCCTACGATTTGTCGAAAGGGCGAATTACTTATCGCCAAAAATGACAACGCGGAGCCGGCTCCGCGTTTTCCATTTTGCGGATTATGAAAGTACGACCATCAGTAAAAAGGCTTTGTGCCAGTTGCAGGATCGTGAAGCGCAAGAATGTGGTTCGCGTGATCTGTAAGAACCCGCGTCATAAACAGCGGCAGGGATGAACGATTTTAGCTTTGTAACCTTTTAACTATTTACCATGCCCAGATTACTAGGAGTCGAAATCCCAGCAGATAAACGCATCGAGGCGTCGCTTACGTACATCTACGGAATCGGCTTCGCCACAGCCAGGCGCATTCTCGAGCAGACCAATATCGATCCAAATTTGCGTGCGAAAAATCTTACACCGCAGCAGTTGAACGAAATCATTCACGCGATCACGAACAACAAGATCAAGATCGAAGGCGATTTGCGTCGCGACGTGCAAAGTAACTTGAAACGTCTGCAGGCGATCAATAGTTATCGCGGCATTCGGCATCGGAAAGGATTGCCTGTGCGCGGCCAGCGGACTTCGACAAATGCCCGGACGCGCAAGGGTCCACGCAAGACCGTAGGCGTTGTCCGCAATCCGGAAGCCAAAGCCGGCAAAGTTTAATTGAGTCATTAGAATTATGGCTGAGCCAGAGAATCCAACCAATCCAAGTCCGGAAGAACCGAAACCGACGGAGCCGAAATCAGTGCCGACTCCGACGGATTCCCGCGAAGGCGCCCCAGCTCCAGCTTCAAAGACTGACCCGTCAGCCAAGCCCGTGAAAAAGGCGGCCAAACAAAAAAAGGAACAACCATCTGCGGCCTCTGCAGCAGCTTCCGAGAATCTTTCGCTTTCTGCTGATGACATCGAGAAGCCAAAGATCGTCAAAGCTAAGGGTAGTAAGAACGTTCATTCCGGCATCGCCCACGTGCTTTCAACTTTCAACAACACGATCGTGACGATCACTGACATGAAAGGCAACGTGATCGGATGGTCGAGTGCTGGCAAAGTGGGCTTTAAAGGCTCGCGTAAGAGCACCGCCTACGCAGCGCAGATGGTTGCGCAGGACGCCTCTCGACAAGCGATGGGCCATGGACTGAAAGAAGTGGAAGTCTTGGTGAAAGGACCCGGTGCCGGACGTGAATCTGCTGTGCGCGCGTTGCAGGCAGTGGGCCTCGATCTCACTGTGATCCGCGACGTTACTCCTGTGCCCCACAACGGTTGTCGCCCGCCCAAACAACGCCGCGTCTAACGCTTCAACCCTTTAAGGCACCCCAATGGCCAGATATACAGGACCAAAAACGAGAGTGAGCCGGCGTTACGGCGTGCCGATTTTCGGCTCCTCCAAGGCATTGGAGCGGAAGAATTATCCGCCCGGCATGCATGGCCCGAGAGGTTCCCGGCGCAAACAATCAGAGTATGCGATTGCGCTCGGCGAAAAACAGAAGCTGCGCTATCAGTATGGGCTTCTCGAACGGCAGTTCCGGCGAATCTTCGAGAGCGCGCTGCGCAAGCGCGGTGTGACGGGCGAAACACTTCTCCAGCTATTGGAGACGCGCCTCGACAATGTTGTTTACCGACTAGGCCTCGCTAACACCCGCAACGCTGCTCGCCAGCTGGTGTCGCACGGCCACGTGCTCGTGAACGGACGCGGCGTGAACGTCGCGTCCTACAACGTGAAAGCTGGGGACGAGATCACGATCAAAGATAAACCAAAATCGCGTCAACTGGTCCTCCGCAATCTTGATCTCACACAAATTGTTCCCGTCCCAGACTGGTTAACGGTCGATCGCGACGCGCTCAGCGGCAAAGTAGCGCGCATCCCTTCACGCGACGAGATGCAGCCGATTGTCAACGAGCAGCTCATCGTCGAGCTGTATTCCCGCTAAGAGCGTCCAGCAATGTAATCCTTTTATCCAGAGCGTCCCTGGATAAAGGCCGAAAATAGCACGAACGAACTTTCGTCGAATCGCAGTTGGGTGTCTCGACGCGCATGCCACGATTGTACGCTCACTCACTAAGCAAGAAGTAGAGGCAGAGCCTTTCCGCTTTGGAACGCCTTTGTGGATGTGTTGACGATGGAGGACTACGACGACTTGTCGCCAGAACAGCGTCCGGCTCATCTTGTGTACTGGTATGAGAGTGAGGTTCAGAACGGCGGACACTTGCAGTATTTCGAGAATCGAGGCACAGAGCATCTCGCCGCCGCCGTTAAGGCGTTGGGGTCGCTCGGTGCAATTTGCTAGCAGGCAGGTTCTTCGAGAGGCGGGCGAGCGATGGTTGAGTCGTTCACGTCCCCGTATCCAGACAGCGCAGGAATTTTGCGACACTGGACTTGATGGTGAGTTCGAGTCTTTTGATTTACGTTTTCACGCCTGTTCGCCTACACTACAGAAGTGCCTTGAGTCATACTTGGAGCAGCATCAGGCATCATTTGTCAGAGTGACATGAACGAGACATCTAGCAAGGCGCTGCAGCGAACCGGCGCTGGGTTTTGGTTTTGGTTCCTCTGGTCTATCGACGTTGTTATAGCAGCGGTGGCGCTCTATTTCTTCTTTTCGTTGGCTGCTGGTGGCAGGGTGGGATCATTTAACATTCTGCCGTGGCTGGCGATCCTGGCGGGTTTGGCAGCTGTGGTAGGAGGCAGCGTTTGGTTACGCTCGGCCGGACAGCACGCTATCGCGATCGTTCTTCTCCTGCTACTGGCAATCCCGGGAGTGTTGTTTGTTCTGTTCTTCCTTCTCCTGGTGATTCTCCACCCCAATTTCCACTGAGCTAGAACGATTCTGCGCTCGCCGCGGCGAGTGCCGCAACAACCCCCAGGACGATTGAGGTCAATCGTCCCTACCTTCCAGGAATTCGAGCGCTTTGTCGTAACTGCGGCGCTGGAGGTAATGTGCCAGGCGCGGATCGACTGGCTGCGGAAGCGCTGCCTGCAATTCATCGATTTTCTGAGAGATGACGCGTAGTCGCGCCATGTGCTTTGCCTCGTCGCGACGGCTTTCTTCGTCTTGAATGATAGCGAGGCGTTCTCGCAAGGCCTGCGCTAAATCGACAAGAGCGTTTTGCATTTCATTAAATACGGCTATTCGCGGTCACGGCCTGTGACTCAACGGTGATCGGCCTCTGAGAGCAGCTGTCGTTTCGCTTCTAGCCAATCGGACTCTGCGTCGCCAGGCAGCGCAAACCGGCGACGGCGCTCGGAGATGAAGTAGGCTCGGAGTCGAACCGCTTCGTCCGATGGCTCGGCAATTTCTGCCGCCTCGCGTGGCATCGACGCTTTTCCCACAGTTGCGACTTTCCTCACAATGGTCTCGCGCGGTTTTCGACTCGCGGCGGTGCGACCAGAGCGATTACCCTTGCGAGCTTTTACCTTGAAAGATCCGCCGGTCTCCGGCGAGGTCTCATTTTTATTTTGGACAATTTTCTTTTTTTTGGGCACAGATTTTATCGTTGATGGTTTTAATTCGTTTATCGTTCATCGGTCGGTTGGCAAGTGCTTTCTCGCGCTTCTTTGATCGAGGAGTAGATTTAGAAACTTCACGGGCATGAGACATTTTGTTTTCCGCTGGATCGCGACCACAATTGCCGTGTTTGTGGCTGCGCCGATTGTCGGAATCAGTTACGGCGACCGCCTCGGTTGTCTGCTCGGGGCATCACTGTTGCTCGGTATCATCAACGCTTTTGTTCGCCCCGTGCTTTTGTTGCTGAGTCTGCCGTTAATTCTCGTCACGCTAGGCGTTTTTATTTTAATTATTAACGCGCTGATGTTGAAATTCGTTGGCGAGATCATGCCATGTTTTGAAGTTCCAGGTTTCTGGCGCGCATTTTTTGGCGCGATCATCATTTCGATTGTCAGCTGGCTGTTGAGCGCTTTTTTTCGTGGCAGCGACGGACGTGTTCATGTGCTCACGCATCACAGCCAGATCAAGCGCGTTCGCGGCCGCGTAATCGAGCGATAGCGAAAGCAGTAGAGCGTTTCCTGTTTAGCCAAGATACTTGCTCAGCCGAGAGCGAAGTTCTGTGCGCGCGCGAAAGAGAACGCTCTTTACGGCGGGAACCGAGAGATCGAGGACCTCGGCAATTTGCTCGTAGCTGAGCTGCTCATATCTCCGCAGGACCAGCGCCATTCTCTGAGTCTCTGGAAGCTGGAGGATTGCTCCCTCGATCGTTCGCTGAAGTTCCACTTCCAGCAGGGAAACATCGGGAGCGAGGTTCGCCTCATCTTTAAGCGGCGGATCTTCGGCGCCGGGTTCCGGCTGGAGCGGAACATGCGCGTGACGCTTGGCACGGCGCAGCTCGTTGAAAACCAGGTTACGCGTAATTTTCAACAGCCAGGTGGTGAACTTGGCTCGTGGAACATAGCGGCGCGCGCTTTTCCAGACTCGAATGAATACCTGCTGGGCGATGTCTTCCACGTCGGAATTGCTGCCCAGCATGCGTGCCACCGTGCCCGCTACCAAAGCTTGGTGTTTCTCGATCAGTTCTTGCAGCGCAATGGTGTCGCCCCGGCCGATAAGCCGCATCAAGCGCACGTCATCGGCGTCTTCTTCCGATCTCCCTTTGTTACCTCGATCGTTGGCAGACATCGGTTCATTTAGACGTTTGTCCGAGACAAAGCTTGCCAGAAAAACGACAACTAGCCAAAATCCGCTCTTCGCCACCCCGTCTCATGGTTTTTGTTGCAAGGCTGAAGCGGCCTGTGCAATGCTTGGCTGTCGAGGGCTTATCCTCAGCCTCCGCATGAATTACCAGCTTATTCCCAAAGAACTAAGGCCGATTGCAGAAAAAGTTGAGGCGGCGCAACGGATTTCAGAGGCAGACGCTCTGGCTTTGTATCGTGCGATTGATCTTAACGCCCTCGGAATGATTGCCAACGTGGTGCGCGAACGAAAGAACGGCAACTACGCAACCTATATCCACAACCGTTACATCAACTACTCGAACGTTTGTATCTTATCCTGCCAGTTCTGTGCTTTTGCTGCCAAAAAGCGCGATGCACACGCCTTTGAATATGCGATCGACGAAATTATCCGGTTGGTAGGAGATGCGCTTCCCCTTGGAGTTACGGAGGTGCACATGGTAGGCGGACTGCACCCCACCCTAAAGAAGGAATGGTATCTGGAACTTTTACAAAGACTGCACGCTCTCGATCCCAAACTTCACATCAAGGCCTTCACCGCGATCGAAGTCCGGCATTTGGCCCAGCGGATTTTTCGGATGCCGATCCGCGATACACTGGAAACCTTGCGCGCGGTTGGGCTGGGCTCGATCACCGGCGGCGGCGCAGAGATTTTCGATCCTGCGGTTCGCGATAAGATATGCCGCGGCAAAGAAACCGCCCCCGAATGGCTCGATGTTCATCGAACCTGGCATTCAATGAGTGGCCGTAGCACGTGCACCATGCTCTACGGGCACATCGAAACGCTTGCTCAACGGGTGGATCATTTGCGCCAGCTCCGGGAATTACAGGATGAGACGGGCGGATTCACCGGTTTCGTTCCTTTTGCATTCGAACCGTCCCAATCCCTCGGAATCCTTGCGGACATCAAACGTGCTTCTGCGTTTGAGCAGCTTCGCAATCTCGCGGTGAGCCGCATCTATTTGGATAACATCGATCACCTGACTGCCTATTGGGTCAGCCTCGGACTGCCTCTCGCACAGGTGTCGCTCAGCTACGGGGTGGACGATTTGCACGGCACGATTTTGGAAGAAAAAATCTTCCATATGGCCGGAGCAACCACTCCCCAGCAGCAGACTGTGGCTGCTCTCGAACATGCTATTCGCGAAGCCGGCCGCGATCCGGTGCAGCGTGACAGTCATTATCGCCACCTATCTCCGCACCAGTCGAAGGAGCCGCGCGCGCCTGCGCAACTGGCTTGCGCGTGAATAGCAGGTGAGAAGTGAGACGTGAGAGGTGAGAAGTCGAAACCGAGCGTCATTGACCCATTTACTTCTCACTAATCACATCTCACGTTGAAATCGCTCCGCATCGGTTGCGTAAAATATCTCAACGCCCGCCCACTCATCCACGGCTGGGAAGGGGACGTGGATTTCGATCACCCATCGGCGCTCTGTTACAAACTTGCAGCCGGCGACCTCGATGTTGCACTGGTTTCCAGTTTCGAATTTCTGCGCAATCCCATCTACGGGATCGTTGACGACGTTTCTATTTCCTCAGACGGACCGGTATACAGTGTCTTTGTCGCGCATCGCGGCGAGATCGTCGAAATTGAAGAGATCGAACTCGATCCTGCGTCAGAAACGTCCGTAAATCTGTTGCGCTGTTTAATCGCAGATCGCGGATTGAATCCTCATTTGGTCCAGCGCGGCACAGCCGCATGGCGTGTTGTGGGGGAGTCCGAAGCAACCGGTCGCGCGCAATTGCTCATCGGCGATCAGGCTATCCGTTTCCGGCAAGAGTATGCCAACGAATTCTTTTTCTGGGACCTCGGCGAACACTGGCGGAAACTCGTCGGACTGCCGTTTGTTTATGCGCTCTGGCTTGTCCGGCCCGAAGTGACTGGTCCAGAACAAATCGCGAATCGACTGCGCGCTTTGCGCGATGAAAATCTGGCCCATCTCGATCGCTTGATCGAAGACGCTGTAGCCGGGGGCGATGACCTCGGCCAACGGAAGGCAGTCAATCGCGAATTCCTCTCGCGCTACTACCGTGAACATCTTCGATTCAGGTTTGGCGAAAAAGAAAAAGAAGGTCTGCGAGTTTTCGCAGATTTGTGTGAAAGGCGCAGTCTGCTTCCAAAGCGCGATCTCGCGTTCCGTGTTGTTTAGCGGGCTATTTCGTTCTCTGAAGGACTATCCTTTGCCTGACCCAGACCAAGGTCGAGGTCATAGAGCTTCCAGCCCCAACCTGTGAAACGGAAACGGAGTTTGATTCCCTCTCGATCGACCGCAAAAGTGCGCGGACCTGTGAAGAATGCGCGTTTTACTTTTGACCAGTCTTCAGTGTTGCCGGTAGGGAACCGGAACTGTTGTGGATGTCGAAGGTTCTTCAGGACTTCCGGATTCGATATCAACGCCGCGATGCCTTCGGGAGTAACGTAAGCATCAACGATCGCGTCAATCAGTGTCGGGCCAAGGTTGCCCCACCATCTGTGAGTAGTTGCTCTCTGGGCGAACCGCGCGACAAGCTGTTTCTTTAGCGATGCTCGAATAGCGGGAAAATCCATGCGCGAACTTAACGCCGCACTGTCACCAGACCGAAGCGCCGCTGTGAATCGCCAGAATGAAAAGTACGGCGACGCTCCATATACCAACAGAAGAAAAATACAGACCAGGGTCAGCCAGCGGAATCTCATTTGATCCTAATTACTTGTAGCGAGATCGAATATCTACCTGGCTCCTGATGTGTCGTTAAGTGAGGGCACTGCGCTGCATCTTGTCAGAAACTTTTCCGCGAATAAACTGCTCAGTGCAACACCGATGGATTCTAGCGCCGCCTGAGGAACTGAATGGCAGCGCTATTTCATGGGGCGAAATTTGCGGGTCGGAGTGCATCGCGCGGTTGCTTTTGCGAAAAGGGTTTCGCTGCGCCGAAGAGGTGGACGCATTTCTGCGGCCGCGCCTAGGCTCGCTGAGTGATCCATTTTTACTGCCCCAAATGCATGCGGCTGTTTCCCGCATTCTCGAGGCCATAAATCGACGGGAACGCATCGTGCTCTTCGGCGATTACGATGTGGATGGCGTGACATCACTGACATTGCTTGCGGAAATGTTGCGCGCATACGGCAGTGCTCCGGAATTATTTTTGCCGTTGCGCATGGAGGAGGGCTACGGCTTGAGCCCCGAAAGCGTCGAGCGTTGTCTCGGACAATATCGACCCCAACTGCTGATTGCTATCGATTGCGGGACCTCGTCGGTAAAGGAGATTACCGATCTTCGGAAACGTAGCGTAGACGTGATCGTGCTCGATCATCATGAGCCGAAGTCGGCTTTACCCGACTGCATCGCGATCGTAAACCCGAAAACAACCGGTTCCGGCTTCGAGTATCTCTGCAGCGTCGGCATTGTCTTCAAACTTTGTCACGCATTACTGAAAACGGCGGCACTGCCTGAGTTCGATTTGAAATCCAGGCTCGATCTTGTAGCGCTGGGGACGGTGGCAGACATCGTGCCGCTTCGTGCCGAAAACCGCGTTTTGGTACAGCGCGGCGCGATCGAGATTGCACGAACTTCACGTATCGGTCTGAGAAAGTTAATGCAGGTTGCCGGGGTGCGGCCACCGATCCTGCCGGAAGATATTGGTTACCGGCTTGGTCCTCGATTGAACGCGGCAGGGCGTTTGAGCACAGCGGAGAAATCTTTACGCCTATTGCTCACTGACGATGACAGCGAGGCAACGATGCTCGCGGCCGAGCTCGACCGGCAAAACCGCGAGCGTCAGGAAGTGGAAAAACAAATTTTCAACCTGGCGACGGAAAAGATAGAGGATCGGCTCGATACGGCGCGCGACGCAGCCATTGTCGTTGGGGCGCGCGGTTGGCATCAGGGAGTACTAGGCATTGTGGCGTCACGGATCGCTCGAAGATATCATCGGCCGACCATAGTAATAGGCTTCGACGAAAATGGAATCGGTAAAGGAAGCGGACGAAGTATTGAGGGGTTGAATCTCGTCGATGCGTTGAGCCGTTGCGCGGAGAGACTCGACAAATTCGGCGGACACGAAATGGCCGCGGGTCTGGCGGTACGCGAAGAAAATTTCGATCGTTTTGCCGAAGCATTTCGCAAAGCCGCACGGGAAGTTCTTTCCGAAGAAGCTCTTCAACCTTGCGTACGACTGGATCATGAGCTGGCGTTCACCGAGATCGATATAGATTTTCTGCGCTGGCACGAAATGTTGCAGCCATTTGGAAATGGAAATCCCCAGCCGCTTTTCCTGGCGCGCAAGGTGGAGCCGATCGCGCTTCCTAGGGTAGTCAACGAAAAGCATCTCATCTTTCGTCTGCGTCAGGGCAATCGCTATCGCCGCGCAGTTTTTTTTGATGGCGTGACGAATCCACTGCCGCCAACGCCGTGGGACATCGCATTTCGGATTCGCGCTGACGAGTATGACGGCGAAACTCTGGTTGCCATGCAGATCGAGGCCGTGCGGCAAGCTGAACGCCGCGCTGTGAACAGTGAATAGCGCGAAGTTATCCGACGAATCACAGATCACTGATCACGGATCGCCGGCGTTTCAGAAACCGTTGCCCGGCAGCGTTGCAATTTCCCAGTCGCTCGACGAATTAAGTTGGATCCCGCGCCCAAAGCTTCTCGCGCTGCGGCGGCTGGGTATCGAGACGGTGGAAGATTTGCTTACGCATTTTCCGCGTCGCCACGAAGATCGGACGGAATTCCCGATGTTTCCTCGAGAAGAGAGCGATGTTCCGATCTGTCTTTGCGGGGAGGTAGTCAAGACTTCGCTGAGGCGCTTCGGCGGTTGGAAGAAGATTTTCGAGGCCACGTTGCAAGAATCGAACCCAAACGCTCTGAGCGAACCGTTGGTGTGCCGATGGTTCAATCTGCATTACGTGCAGAAAATGATCGCCACGGGTCAACGCATGGTGGTTTTCGGCAAGCCGCGGTTACGCGGAAAGCGAATTTGCATGGACCATCCAGAGTTCGAAGTCATCGAGAATGACGAGGAGATCTCGATCCATTTTCGCAGGATTACGCCGATCTACCCTGCGACGGAAGGTCTTTCCCAACGCGTCTTGCGCAGCATGATTTACAGACTGTTGAACGAACTTCCTTCCGCTGATGCCGAATTGGAAAGATTGGCGCCACTCAATCTTGTTAAGGGTGAAAGACGCGAAGCGATTCGCGCAATCCATTTCCCGGATAGCTGGGAAGCGCGTGACGCCGCGCACGAACATCTGGTGCTCACTGAATTCTTCGCGATGCAAATGCTGATTGCGTCGCGACGCGTCGATGCCTCAATCCGACAGGGCGAGAAACACTGTGGGGCAGGAGCGCTGCTCGACAGGTTTCTGAAGTCGTTACCATTCGAATTAACTGCTGCGCAATTTAAGGTGATTGGTGAAGTCCGGCACGACCTCGTAGCGAGCCATCCGATGAATCGTTTGTTACAAGGCGACGTGGGCTCGGGGAAAACGGTTGTCGCCGTCGCAGCGATGCTACTCGTGGTGGAGAGCGGCTATCAGGCCGCGTTCATGGCGCCTACACAAATTCTGGCGGAGCAACATTACGATGTCTTGCGGCGCTGGCTCGAGCCGCTAGGCGTGCGCCTGGCGTTGCGAACCGGCGCCCGGCAGGAGGAAAGCGGACCATTGCCACTCTTCAAGAGCGCGGAGGATTCGGCGGGCGAAGGAGTTCTGGGGAGCACAGGCTGCCAGCCTGTCGTGTCCGGCAGCCTGCCGGACACACGAGCGCGTCTAGCGTCGGGAAGCGTCAGAGAGCCAGCATTTCACCGTCGCAATCTCCCACATTTCGAACGTCCCTGGGCGAAGTATGCGATAACTTTTGCGACACGAAATCATCGTCGACTATCAGAAAGGGCACGCGACATCATTCTTGAGTCATTGCTGAATTGGAAAGATCGCCGATACGAATTGTACGCAGCGTGTGTGATGCCGGACCATGTCCACCTTTTAATCGAGCCGATGGTTCAGTGTCAGGACAATTCTGGTAAATCGATCTTCTTCTCACTTCCCAAAATACTCCATAGCATCAAGTCGTTTACCGCGACTCGAATCAATAAGGTCGAGAAGACTAACAAACCTGTTTGGGAAAGTGACTCCTTTGATCGGTTAATCAGATCGGAGAGCGATCTGCAGGAAAAATTTCACTACATCACGCGCAACCCTTGGGACGCAGGAGTCGCAAAGCCGGATCAAGATTATCGGTGGATTTGGTACCCTGGGAGGGACAATGATGAGATGTTCGCGGCAAGCTGCCGCGAACAACAGGCTGGCAGCCTATGCTCCTCAGACGAAAAGCGCATCGCGCGAGACGAACCCCAGATCATCGTTGGGACGCACGCGTTGCTGTACGACAGCGTCTCATTTTCAAACCTCGGTCTCGTTGTGATTGATGAGCAGCATAAATTCGGTGTTGCACAGCGCGCCCAATTGAGCGCACGCGAACCGACCCCCGACGTGCTGGTGATGACTGCCACACCGATCCCGCGGACGTTAACGATGACCATTTACGGAGACCTCGATGTCTCGACCATCGATGAAATGCCGCGGAACCGGGGAAAAATCGTTAGCGCTGTGCGCGATGAGTCGAAGCTCGGCGAGGTGCTTGCGTTTTTGCGAACACAGTTGAAGGCGGGACGCCAGCTTTATGTGATTTATCCATTAATCGATGAAAGCGAAAAGCTCGATGCGAAAGCTGCCGCGGCGGAGTACGAATTGTGGCGGGAGCGTTTGCATCCGTTTCACTGCGAGCTGCTCCACGGCCGAGTTCCCCCGTCGGAGAAGCAGGAAATCATGGAACGTTTTCGCCGCGGTGAGACAAACGCGTTGATCAGCACGACAGTGCTCGAAGTCGGTGTAGACGTTCCCAACGCAACCGCGATGCTTATTGAAAACGCAGAGCGTTTTGGGCTCGCGCAACTACACCAACTTCGCGGACGAATCGGGCGAGGAGAGCACAAGTCCTATTGCATCTTGCTTACCTCAGCGCAGGTGAAAGAGGCTTCCGCAAAGCTGGCTGTTTTAGAAAGAACAACTGACGGCTTCGAAGTGGCGGAAGCAGACTGGGAATTACGTGGCCCAGGCGATTTGCTTGGCACGGCCCAGAGCGGCCTGCCTGCGCTCAAGATTGGTAACCTAAAGACAGACGCGCATTTGATGCGACGCGCGCGTGCCGCCGCGGTATCGGTTTTTGAGAGGGACCCCCGTTTGGAATTGCCTGAGAATCAACGTTTCCGGCGTTTAATTGTCGAACAACAGGGACGAACCTTTTCTAACGTTAGTTAATGAAAAACTTTGCGAAATTTTTGCTATTTGTCCTGCTGGTCAGCGCGGGAATTTCGTTGCTGTACGACTATCGCCTGAAGCATGGTAGCCTGAATCTATCTTCCGTCCGGAAACCGGAAAAATACACGCTGGCATCGAATCCGATCGTGGATCCAAAGCAGGTTCCGTCGCTGGAGGCGTTGAATCGGGAGCGGCGCGTGCTCGTCAAAAGCGTGATCCCATCAGTTGTCGCCGTGAAAACATCCAAGAAGGTCGGTATCCGCCGTGAATACGAACTTGATCCCTTCGAGTTTTTCTTCCGTAACCGGCGTCAATTTCGTAGTCCGCGCGACGAGACCCT
>JBKPGQ010000036.1:0-8273 GCA_046729455.1 Verrucomicrobiota bacterium | reverse complement strand
GCCTCGAACGCCTTCGGGGATGACGCGCGCAGTGTGGAAGGTGTTGCCGGGGATCAAAAGCTGCACGCATTGACCCGCGCGCAGATCCGGACCGACTATGGCTCGCTCGCTTGTTCCATTTTCGTGTAGCATTAGAACTTCGATCGGATCACCTAAATAACGGTGATAAAGCTGATCGTTGCGGATCCGATGCAGGCGTACAGGCGCATCCGGTGTGACCATGAAATAGAGTGCGGAGCCGGCTGGCCGACCATCAATGAACGGTGGCGGGAGCCCACCGGGTGCAATTCGTTGTTTGCTGATAAATGTCACACGCACAAATCCGCACGTGGCGTGCGGCTCCAGTTTTAATGAGCTGTCGAACCTCGTGGGCTGTCAGATCATTGGTCATTTGTTTTCTTACGCCTTGAACATCGATTGGCGACCGCCGAACGTCCAACGCCGAGTCATCTGAATGGACATCAAACCTCAAACATCAAAAATCAAAGATCGCACCGGCGTCATCGATGTAATCGCGGAGGACAAAAACTCTGGCGAAGTCGTTCTGGTGATGAATGAGCCTAACGAGTGGAATGGTTCGGACGAACAATTGCTCGCGTTGCAGGAGCGCTTCAACGCTTACGTTTCATTTCTGCTTGACGGCGAAATGGCTGAAACACATCCGGAGCTTGCTGGCAAACCGGCACGGATCGAGCTGCGCTGTGCGCACATGCCGGACGTACGCGCACTCGAGTTACTTGGCCTCATCCACGATCAACTCGCGTTCCAGGCCATAAAGTTGGAAGTGGTGGTGAGAAATGATTCGCCTTCGCCGAAGGCTACGGCGTGACGGGGCGAAATCGGAGTGCTACAGCTCGATCGCGTAGCGCTTCATCTTGTTGTAGAGCGTGGGGCGCTGGATGCCGAGAAGTTCCGCCGCTTTTTTCTTGTTCCCGTGGCATTCAGCAAGCGCCTGAATAATCGCGGTTCGCTCGACATCGTCGAGCGTCTGGACGCCTGAACGCGGCAGCGCGGCGAGCTCCGTTTGTTGCAGCGCGGTTGGCAACTGTATTTCTGTGGGCAGCTCTTTCACGTCAATCATCCCCTGTCGCGCCAGCACCACGGCGTATTCAATCGCGTTTTGCAGTTCGCGAACGTTTCCCGGCCATGAATAATCGAGCAATTTTTGAAACGCTTCCGGCGAGATATCCGGCTCGGGTTTGCCGAGCTGTTGAGCAAACTGTCTGACGAACGCGGCGATCAGTGGCGGGATATCTTGTTTCCGTTTTCGAAGCGGCGGCACTTCAATTTGAAACGTGTTTAGCCGGTAGTACAAATCGGAGCGCAGCCGGTTCTCCGCGAGCGCCTGGGCGATTGGTCGATTCGTCGAAGCGATCGCCCGGAAGTCCGCTTTCATTGTTTGCGTGCTTCCAAGAGGCCGATACTCGCGTTCTTGCAGCACGCGTAAAAAGCGCGTCTGCAGCTCCGCCGGCATATCGGATATTTCGTCCAGAAAAAGCGTGCCGCCGTCGGCTGCCGCGATCATTCCGGGGAAATCGTGCATCGCCCCGGTGAACGCGCCTTTCACATAGCCGAAAAGCTCTCCTTCAATCATCGTTTGCGGAAACGCTGCGCAATTCAGCTTTACCATTGGTTTCCCTGTGCGCCGGCTCCGCGCGTGGATGGCGTTGGCGATGACTTCCTTGCCCACGCCGCTCTCACCCACGATGAGTGCGTTCGCATCCGATGGCGCCATCGCATTGATCAACTCCTCGATCTCGTGCATCGGTTTGCTCTTGAAAATGAGTGTCGGCCGTGCCTCTGCCATCTCCAGACGCCGCTCGAGGCGCTCTGTCTTTTCGCGGAGTTCTTCGGCTTCCCGCAAGAGAAGCTGTTTTTCCAATGCTTTTTCCATCAGACTGAGCAGCTCCTCAGCCGCGTACGGCTTGCTGATGAAATGGTAAGCGCCGCGTTTAATCGACTCGATGGCATTGTGCAACGAGTCGTGCGCCGTCAAAATAATGACCTGTGTCTGGGGCACCTCGGTTTTGATCTGGTCGAGCGTTTCCAAGCCGTCGGCGTCGGGCAATTGGAGATCGAGCAAAACGAGCGTCGAAGGTTTGGACCTTAATAACTTGAGTCCTTGTGAGGCGTTGGATGCTGTATCCACGTGATAACCATGCCGCTTTAGCAGTGCCTCGAGCGTCATGAGCACCGGGCGCTCGTCGTCGATGATCAGGACGCGATGGTTCCCAGTTTTCATGCCTGCAAATTTACCCTGCTCGTACTACGCACGACCAGCGGATTCCAGTTTGTTAAAAAGTGGGGAAAAAGGCGACTTAGGCATCTTTGGAGGAGCCATCGGAAACGGGAAGAGCGAGCGTCGTGGTGAGCACTGAAGCGTTCGGATCATAGCGAGCGTAGATTTCGCCACTGTGGGCTTCTACGATAGCGCGGACGCGACTCAGACCAAGCCCGTAATGTCCCTGACTGGTTTTCCGCAACGGCTCACGTCCCCAATTGTCGGTGGGCAGGTCCAATTGGCTTTTTGGCTCCTCGAGCGTAAACAGGAATTGGTTATTGTCTATTTTGGCAGTTGCAGCAATCACGCCCTTGTCGCGAGTATGCCGGAAAGCATTGGCGAATAGCTCGGTAAACGCTTCCGGCAAAAGCTGAGGATCAATATTCAGCATTGCGTCGCCAAGTTGAATGTTCCAAGTAATTTCGGCGGTTTGCTTGGAGAAATCACGGTCGATTCCCTTGCGCAAGTCTTCGATGAAATCCGCAGCACGGTAGACGATCGGGTTAGGCCTAGCCTCACTAACACCCTTGGAGAGGGATTGTAGCGTCGAAGTCAGTCCAGCGATCATTTCACGCAAACGCTTGATTTCGCCCTTGAGTTCGTCATCTCGCTCCAGTTCGCTGATGTAAGCAGACTGCAGTTCGATCGCATTCAGATGATTGCGCAGATCGTGACTGAGCTGGCCGATGAAACGAACGACGTCGCTCCAGGCAACCTTCAGGCTATCAGTTCGATCTTCAGAAGGCCGCTCCGCCATATTCTGGCTCGGTCTCAAACATTCTACTCGGGGTAGGAAAATTGATCGTCGGCCGGTTCGTCGCCGCGCGATAGCCGGATGTGTGGATCGTTGCTCGCCAAATGTCGCAGTACGTGAAACACGTCTTCCGGGTCGGCGTCGATGGAACGCGCAACTTCTTCGGCGGTTTTCCCGGAGCCGTCAGTCAATCTCGCGCGCACTTCTTTTTGAAGTTCAAGCAATCTTGTCGCCGCTTTTTTTCCGGCTTCAACGCCCGGTTGATCATAAGCGTTGATGTTAACCAGCGAGCCGTAAAAGCCGACCGCGCGCTCATAAAGTGCAATCAATGCGCCGATATTCAATGCGTTCGCCTCTGGAATGCTCAGGGCGATTGATTCGCGCCCGCTCTCGTAAAGCGCGCTTCGTGTCCCGCGCAAAAATCCGTGCAGGTAGTCGCCACTTGTCACGCCATCTTCGATTTCGATCGCCGGGTTGCGCCGATCCTTATCCACTTCGATGAAAGTCACGAAGAAATTCAAAACACCGTCGCGCAACTGTTGCACGTAAGCGTGCTGGTCGGTCGATCCCTTGTTGCCATAAACAGCAATGCCTTGATGGACGATGCTGCCATCGAGATCCTTTTCTTTTCCGAGCGATTCCATCACCAGCTGTTGCAGATATTTGGCAAACAATGCCAGCCGGTCTTTGTAGGGAAGGATTACCATGTCTTTGTCGCCTTTGCCGCTGCCGGCGTAATACCACATGAGCGCCAGAAGCATCGCGGCATTTTGCATTACGTCTTGCGTGCGAGTCCGCTGATCCATTGCCGATGCGCCGGCCAGAAAATCGTCAATGTCAAAACCTTGCAATGCCATGGGCAAGAGTCCAACCGCGCTCATCACGGAAGTTCGTCCACCGATCCAATCGTGCATTGGGAATCGCGCGAGCCAACCGTTCTTTTCGGCATATTTGTCCAGATCGCTGCTCACGCCGGTTACGGCCACCGCGTGCTTGTTAAATTGCAGCCCCTTTTCTTTGAATCTTGCTTCGGCCTCGAGCATTCCGTTTCGCGTTTCCTTTGTCCCGCCAGATTTTGAAACCACCACGACAAGTGTCTGCGCGAGCTCGTCACCCAGCTTCTCGAAAACGCGGTCGAAGCCGTCCGGATCTGTGTTATCGAAAAAGAAGATATCCATTGGATCATGCCGTGATCCGAGCGCGTCTGAGACGAATTGCGGTCCAAGCGCCGAGCCGCCGATACCAATGAGCAACACGTGCTTGAAGGTTTCTCCATTTTCAGCCGTGATTTTTCCGGCGTGAATATCCGCCGCGAATGTCTTGATCCGCTTGATCGTCTGTTCGATCTCGGTGCGAATTTCTGGAGTGGGTGCCAGGGCGGGATTCCGGAGCCAATAATGTCCAACCATTCGTTTCTCGGTGGGATTAGCGATTGCCCCGGTCTCCAGCGCTCGCATTGCGGCAAAAGCTTTATCGATCTTTGGCTGCATCTTCTCGAAGAAATCGTCCGGGAATTTCATCCGGCTGATATCGAGAGAGAAACCAAGATCGGTGTAATACAAAAAATACTGCTGAAAACGCTGCCAACGTGATGAGAATGACATTGTGTTAAGGATGCGAAAATTGCCCGATATTAAACGACAGTTGATTATCGGTCCTCGAGTCCGCAAATCCAAATAAATCCAGACGGGCGATGCGTCCCTTCATGATAAGCGTCAGTGGTTGGCTTGCGGACCATGGTTGCGATCGTAGAGCCGTGTCCGGGATGAAATTCAATTGCAGCGTCAGGTCGCGGGAATAGTTTCGCTGTATCGTGGAACGTGACCAATTCAGGCGAGGCATGCCTCATTTGTTTTCGGGACTGATCGCTTCCGGCCTGGTGGCGACGGTTTTGTTTGGTGTAGGAATGGTGGCGGTTCATCTCGAACATACGACCATTCTTGCGACCGCTCCCGAGTTGTTTCCGCTTAAAAAACAGGGCTTGGCGTTTCAACGTGCCGCCGCGCATGCACCCAACGTATTGCCGCTTTATGGTAGCTCAGAATTAATGGTCCCTCCGGTCCCGGAAAGGGCGAGCATTTTCTTTCGCACTGCGCCAACAGGTTTCCAAGTTTCGCCTGTCGGAGCTGGGGGCGCGAACTCACTAAGCATGTTGCAAAAAATTGGCGCGCTGGGTTCGGACCTGCGAGCCAAAAAGCTTGCTATCTCGATTTCGCCTGGCTGGTGTTTAAGCACCAACCCCAGGTGGCGGGAGGGCTACAAAGGAAATTTCTCACTGATGGCGGCGAGCGAAATCGTATTCGGGACCGCACTCGATTTCGATCTGAAGCGGGACATCGCTTCGCACATGCTGAAGTATCCGAGTACACTGGAAAACAGCCCGTTCCTTGAATTCGCGTTGAGGCGGCTGGCTTCTGACCGGTGGCTCGATCGCGTGATTTTCTGGGCGCTCTGGCCGCTGGGAAAAGCACAGACCGCGATATTGGAGCTACAGGATCATTTTGCGGCATTTAGTTACATCCGGAATAAGATGAAGCCTGCCCCACAGTTCCATCCGGAAACGCTCGATTGGCCAAAGCTTTTCGTAAACGTCAGCGGGACCAAGACTACTGATGCGGACAAGGTTATCAAAGCTTCGAGTCTGGAGGAGGGAGAAACCCTTGGTCGTCAGGACGTGGCATTTCGAAGCGACATGAATGCATCGCCGGGCTGGATTGATTTGGAATTGCTCTTACGCACGCTCGCAAGCGTTCACGCGTCGCCATTGCTGCTCAGTATGCCAATCGCTGGCGACGTTTACGATCGGAAGGGGATATCTCGTTCGTCCCGCGAGGATTATTACGTGAAACTTCGCGCACTCGCGCAACGATACCATTTTCCGTTGGTTGACTTCGAGGGGCATGACGAAGACCCGGCTTTTCTTTACCATCACCAAAGTCATCTTACTGCGAAGGGCTGGATCTACTACAACCGCGCCCTAGATGATTTCTTTCACGGGCGCGTCCCCCGGAGTTGATCAGAGCGATTTCTTAATGCCTCGTCGCGTGTAGGTCGATGCCCTACATAATCTTTCTACTTTGACTCACATGCGGGACCTTGCTGGCGGGCATAATCTGCAGACATCATGGGCTCCGCTCGAATCGGCACACCCCATTTATTCTCAGGCGTTATCGCACTTTGCGTGGCCGGGGTAATTTTGGCCGCGGGCCTGATGGGTGCTATTCGTCTCGAGCGTCGCGCGCTGCCGTGGACCGCTCCACAGGTGTTTCAATTGAAGAATCAGGGACTAGCCTTTCAACGTGCTGCCGCCCGTGAATCGGACGTGTTGCCGCTTTACGGCAGCTCGGAACTAATACTGGGGCCGATTGCGCAAAGAGGCGGCTATTTCTTTCGGAGTGCGCCTACAGGTTTCAAGCTTTCACCTGTTGGCAAGCCCGGCGCCACTACAATGACTATTTTGCAAAAAATCGCTGCCCTCGGTTCGGATTTGCGCGGCAAAAAAGTTGCCATCTCGCTTTCGCCCGCCTGGTTTCTTATGCCCGGCGAGAGAATGGACTGGTACGAAGGAAACTTTTCGCCGTTGATAGCGAATGAACTGGTATTCGGCACGGCACTCGATTTTGAGCTCAAGGGAGAGATCGCTTCGCGCATGCTGCAGTTTCCCAACACTCTCGAAAAAAGCCCGCTGCTGGAATTTGCGCTGAGGCGACTCTCCTCTAAGCATTGGGTTGATCGACTTATTTTCTGCGCGGCCTGGCCAGCGGGAAGAATGTACACGGCGGCGTTGGAGTTGCAGGATCATTTTGCGGCCGTGACTCACATTTTGTATCCAACCAGAGCCGCTCCAGCACGGCAACGGCCAATGCCGGATCGGCCGAAGCTCAGCGCAAAGACAGCCAGCGCCAACATAGGCCTGCAAGCGAAGATCGAAAAAACGTCGGCCTTAATGACACCAGTGGCCGCGGGTAGTCGCGATACGGCATTTGTAACACGGCTGAACAAAGCGCCAGCATGGGTCGATTTAGAGTTGCTATTGCGTACGCTGGCAAAAATAGGCGCCAAGCCGTTCCTCATTAGCATGCCAATGGATGGCCAATTTTACGATCAAGAGGGCGTTTCGCGGTTGGCTCGCGAAGCGTATTATAAGAGGCTTCGCATGCTCGCCCGGGAGTATCATTTCGCGTTGGTTGAATTTGAGAAACACGACGAGGACCCGGCTTTCCTCGATAAGCAGCACAACCATCTGACTGGAAAAGGCTGGATGTTTTACGATCGGGCGCTGGATGATTTTTTCCATGGGCGCCCCGTACGCAATTGATTTGAGCGTTGATATTCTATTCATTTAACCGCCAGCGTTTTGCTGGCTTCCATTGATGACGACTAGCGGTTTTCCGGAGAAGATTTTACAACTTGTGGCATCGGTCGCCGAAACCGACGAGGTTCGCGCAAACCTCGACCTGCCGCTTTATGAGTGCCAGCTCCTCGACTCAATCAGGACGGTTGAGTTGATGATAAGGATCGAGGAGGAATTCGGTCTCAGAATTTCTCCGGCGGAATTCGAACGTGAAAATTGGGGGACACCGCGCAGGCTTATCGCTGACCTTGAGAGGCGGATGCAGGTGCACGTGTGAGCTGGATCAAAGCACATCCAGCGCTCTGGCGGGCGCTGCTGATCCTGTATTACCTCGCTGTCATTGCGGGTTTAATCGCGATCTACGGTCGAGGCGACTTTTCCACACCGCCGTTTGTTTATCAGGGCTTTTGAGTGAATCTCATCGACCAAATCGATCATTGGGCTCTTGCGGCTCCGAATGCGATCGCACACATCAGCGGAGATAAGAGGCTGACCTATGGCGAGCTCCGCCGGCGTTCAGATGCCCTCGCGGCGCACCTCGTAAAACGGTTCGGTGACGATCACGCTCCCATCGCGGTGCTCGGGCATCGGGAGCCTGGGATGCTCATCGCGTTTCTGGGAGCGGTGAAATCCCGCAGGCCCTATGTTCCGCTGGACACAGTATTGCCTCAACAACGCATCGACAAAATTCTGGCAATCTCGCGCCCTGCGTTGCTTCTCACGCCGGAATCCGTCGTAGAACTTTCCGGCGCTCCCACACCTGCGCCTGCCACGCGCGCGCAGCGCAATGACCCATTTTACATTTTGTTCACCAGCGGGAGCACCGGTGAACCGAAAGGCGTTATCATTACGCTCGGTTGCCTGGAGCATTTCGTCGCATGGAT
>JBKPGQ010000035.1:0-25253 GCA_046729455.1 Verrucomicrobiota bacterium | reverse complement strand
GACTAACCCACCCACCGCACCGGAACAAAATCCGAGCACACTGGGTTTACCGCGCAGCGCGTACTCGAGCATTGCCCAAGTGAACGAAGCCACAGCGGTGGCAAGCGTCGTACTCATGAACGCGTTCGCGGCGATTCCATCCGGCGCAAGAGCGCTTCCCGCGTTGAAGCCATACCACCCCACCCACAGCAAACCAGTTCCCACCATGCAAAGCACCATGCTGTGCGGTGCCATGATTTCTTTTCTAAATCCGATTCTGTGCCCGAGAAGAATGCACAAGACCAGCGCCGACCAACCCGAGCTCATGTGGACGACTGTCCCACCAGCAAAATCGATGGCCGTGATTTTGGCGGAGGCATTCCAAACTCCATTCATCCATCCATCGATTCCCCAGACCATGTGCGCGATTGGAAAATAAACGACAAACATCCAGACCCCGACAAAAACGAGGACAGCTGCGAATTTCATCCGTTCAGCGACCGCACCGATGATTAACGCGGGCGTGATGATCGCAAACATGAGTTGATACATCGCGAAGACGTTCTGCGAGACCCAGTACGAATAGTCACCGTTCGGTAGCCCATCCACTCCGTGCAGAAAAGCAAACTTCAATCCCCCTATAAAGGGGGAGCCATGAGAAAAAACGAGGGAATAACCTACCAGCCACCAGAGGATCGTTACCAAGCCCGCTATGCCGAGGCACTGTGCCAGCACGGAAAGAACATTCTTCGCGCGGACGAGTCCGCCGTAAAAAAGTGCGAGTCCTGGCAACGTCATAAAAAGCACCAGCGCAGCGCAGGTCATCATCCAGGCATTATTCGCAGGGCCAGGACCGGAAATGTTTGATGCTACTGGTGCGTTCGCCGAATCAGCGCCACGCGCGGAATTATTCACGTAGGCTTCCAAGTCGGCAACGCGCTGCTCAAGAGAGGGCGAAGCCTGCAACGCTGTAGCACTGCGGGCAGGCGAAGCAGAAGGCGACGATGTTTGCGCGTGCAGCGGAGAAGAAAACGCAATGACTGCTGTGAGCAAAAAGAGCCGCATCATTACGCGCTCTCGTTATAGGCGCGCGAATTTAACGCGGCAAGGAAAATGGCAAATCTTGAGCGATGGAATCAAAAGTCAGGCGGCTAGGCCGCATCTATTTGCCAACGCGTTAAGGACAACGTGTTCCACCTATCAAAGGTGTATCGGCTTCGCCGAGAAATGCCAGTCCGGCTCGGACCGATGGCAAAAGGTTCCCTCCGAAGGCGCGAGATTGATATTGGCAAATCGTGTCTATCTGACAGCAAAGGAAAACTCCGCCGAGCGGCCGGCCAGGCCAGGTTAAGGCGCTCGACGGAGTTCCTCCTCAGCTTCAGGATCGCCAATGTCTAGTTTGCGTGCTTCAAGCTTGCGTTGTTGGGGTCCATTGAACGCACCGCGGTGCGCAAACTGTGTCAGTCAATTGCGTTGCGTCGTCATCCTCATCGGCATCGTCTTCATTCTCTTCGTCGGCATCTGTACCAGGCGCGACTTCGGGTAAATCGTTTTGCTGTAATTTTTCATAACGCTCACGAACATCCGCGGGTATTTTATCCCGATCCTCTTTCGTCTCGACGGGTCCGCTAAAGAGCAGTTTTCCCTGTGGATCTTTCGCGGTGAGTATCTTTTTGTCATCCACGTTCTCCAGCTTCATCTCGCCTTTGTCGTCGGAGAAAACGATTTGCGCGTTGCCGAGGTCGATCCTTGTAGCTTTGAGTGTGCCGTTGTCTTTACTCAGAATGCGAATCTCGCGCGCGGCGCGCCGGGCGTCTTCTCGCGCCTGTCTCGCCGCCTCGTGAGCTTTCATCACTGCCCCACGGATTATGCCGCGCTGTGCACCGAGTTGCTCTTGCAACTGTTCTTTCAAACCTTGCATCTGCTCGCCGAGATCACCTGTGTCATCAAAATCCCAGTGCCCGTCATGTTTGTCACCAGGTGCCCAGGAATGGCGCTGCGGTCTTTCCTTTTTTGTGAGCTTGACGGTGACCTTCTGCTCCTGCCCCTTGCGCAGGATCGTGAGCGTTACGTCCGTACCGTCAGAGAACGTCTGGAGAAGCTTCCGCAATTGACTCGGTTCGATCAGAATCTGGTCGTTCAGCATTTTGAGAATATCGTTCTGCTGAATGCCCGCCGCCGCGGCAGGGCTATCAGGCACAACGTACTCGACCACTAACCCGAGCCCTTTGGACAGGCCGAGCTGTTCGCTTACTACAGTTGGAACCTGTGATGTTTCTACGCCGAGAAAGATCATTGGAACTTTGGGCCCTTTTTCATGACCGCCAGGCGCCCCCGGTGGATGCGGCGCACCAGGTGGTTGTGGCGGCGCGGGCGGTGTCTGCGCGAAGCCTGCAATCGGCAGCAACCCGAGATATGCGATGGTAGTAATGAATTTAATTTTCATGGTTTTGTTTGGTTAAATCATTGGCCGGAAACGGGAATGAGGACGACTTCCTCGCTCGGGTAAGAGACGCGAAGCGATGCGCCAGTGGAGGGGTTACGCCATTGCCACGTCTGTTGCGTTTGATAACGAAGACGCCTCAATGGTTGCCTTGAGCTCTCAGCAAACTGCAAGCCCTCGTCACGACTATTATAGACCACCTGCGTCGCGCCAGAGGGAATGAATTTGGTGGAGGACATCGATCCGTCGACACCGCTTCGACCAGAGAAGGCAGGCAGAACCGGTTTTGTTTCAGTCGCAGGCGAAACTTGTGCGATTTCTTTGTCTTCGTTTCGCGTTTGATCGGTGTTGATTCGAGCAAGTAACAGAAGCACCGCCGCGGCTGCGGCCGCCAGGCCGATACCAAACCTGTAGGGCGCTTGACTCGCTCGCCCCCGCTCTCTCGCTCTTACGAGCTGCCCGTCTATGTCGCTCGCGTCCCCGCGGCTCCATTCTGTGAAACGCCGGAGCCAGCTGGCCGTTGGCCCGGGCTCCGCCGCCGCGGACGCCTTGCGATCTTGGGCCATCGCTTCCTCGATTCGCTCAAAAAGTACGGGAGAAGGCCACGCTGGTCGTAACGCTTTCAAGTCATTCTCAAGCTCGGAGAAGTCGTTCATTGGGGTTGCAGGCTTTTCTTCAGGTTAGTCAGAGCGTATCGATATCGAGACGCTGCAGTATTTTGAGATATGCCGAGTGCACCGGCGATCTCGCTAAAGGTGAGTTCGTTCCAGATTTTCAAGACGAGCACCTCGCGTTGATCGTGTGGCAAACAGCTGACTGCCGCAGCAAGCGCCGATTGCGTCTCATCTTCCCATTCAAACTGCGGCTCGACGGTTGGATCGGCGTCTGCAAAAACGGTGGCCTCACGTCGAGCGCGGCGTTTGTCGCGACGGATAAAGTCCAGAGCGATGGAACGCACAGTGGCGTAAAGCAGCGCGCGGTTATTAATCTTGTGGTTTCGCCGCCAAAACTTGACGAAAGCTTCCTGGACAATGTCTTCGGCATCAGCTGCTGAGCGTGTCCATTGCCGGGCAAAAAGCAGGAGACCGGGACCGATTTCAGAAAAGCAATTCTTCCAATTCTCATGGCTGGCGATGTTGTCCATGACCTTTTCACGGTCTTTATTCCCAAGACGCCGCCAACCAATGAATTTGTCTATGCCATCGAAATTTTTGTCGTTTATCGCATTGCTCGCCGTCGCAGCGACACACGCAGAAGACGTCGATCTTGAAAAAGCCGTTGGTTCACTCATCGCTGCGGAAAAGGCTTACGCTAAACTTGCCGGCGAAAAAGGATTTCGCGAGGCGTCAATCTCTGTGTTCGCCGACGATGCGGTAATCTTCGCGCCTAACGCAGTCAACGGGAAAAAGTTTTGGCGAGAAGCTAAGAAGGATCCGGTCATAAGCTGGCGATCTATCTTCGCGTCGATTTCGCGAAGCGGTGAGCTCGGCTATACGACAGGGCCTTGGGAATCACGCGAATCGCGTGATGCACAAAGCGCCGACGCGTTCGGCCATTTCGTGACGATTTGGCGAAAGGATAAAAACGACCTGTGGAAAGTCGCCCTCGATGTTGGGTTGGACAATCCGCCGCCACAGCGAGAGGAGACCGAAATTCGAACATACATTCCAAACTTTCCCGTCTCTCGTCCCGAATCTGCGAGCGCGGATCTCGAAAAAACACAACACAGTTTTGCAGAATCACTTAAGGACGATGAAGCTGATGCCATCACGGATAACGCCAGTAACGACATTCGCGTCTATCGCAGCGGGCAACTCCCGGCGCTGGGGGAGAGAGCTGCTGAAAAATTACTTTCCGAACAGGATGCAAAAACAACGCGGGCACCACAGGGGACCGCTACAAGTGACTCGATTGATCTCGCATATGAATACGGTGAGTACACCAGCGAGCACAACAAAACCACGGAATATGGCATCTATCTTTGTATCTGGCAGCTCGAGGCTGACGGCGCCTGGAAAATAGCTCTCGATTTTCAGAAGAGTGCGCGGACCGAGAAACAATGATGGTAGAGCAGCGCTCCGCCGGGCACTTGCGCGCTCCAAAACTATTTTTTCGGAATGGCTCGCAAAATCAAATTGCCTAACCAATCCGGATTTGCCACGCCTTCGCGATACGCCCGAAGTGACTCCACAGAAGAATTCACGCGCAAATTGCTGTAGGATCCGTCGGCGTTTTGCCACCGCTCATGCCAGTAAACTGCTGCCTTAATGCGAGGATAACGCGTGCGAAACTGCTTGAGTCCCTGCCTGATCCACTCGGCTTTGCCAACGCCGCCGCCCTCCGCAGAGTGCGGAAATTCGCCGGTCGCCCATTCGGCAATCATGATTGGTTTATGCGGATCGAGTCTGGACATTTCCTCGTACGGCCAGGTCACGAGTGAAGGAATGTCTGGGTTTGGTTCGTCCTTATACTGCTGTCCATAAACGCTCAGGCCAAGCCAATCGACGTAATCGGACCCGGGATAATAAGCTGGCGCGCAATTCCAGGTTTCGTACGGATAGGGATAATTGTTCGTGTGAAACATCCACTTGATATTTGAAGCGCCTCGCGCCCGGACGCGATCCACAACGTAGCGGAACGCTTTGCGAAACGTTTCCGGGCCTTTCCAGTTGTTGTGGTCCTTGTTCCATTCCGCGCCACCGTAATAGGCTCCCGACCACGGGAACCAAGTCCCATTCATTTCGACGCCGAACACGACGATCATTGGATGACCAAAACTCCGCGCAGCATCGGCCCACATGTCGATGTAGGCATCCCACCTGCCGGAAAGAATCTCGGTCAAACTGAACTTGTCCGGTCCGTGGTCTTCCTCATAAGGCCTGTCCCAGGGCGACCAAAACACAAGCGGCAGCGAACCGTGCCGCCAGATGACATTGAGATTGTCCACGGGAAAATTTTGTTCTCCCCAGTAACTGGACGACGCAATGATGGCCTGATGTTTGCCGGTCATCTGCTCAAAATCCTCGATTGTCTCCAGAGTGACGTCGTCCTCCGCGTCGCCAAAATCCATGAACGCGCCGGTGTATGCGCCATGTTCAGGAATCACCACCTCGACCGGGCCATTCGGATCGACTTGCGCAACAGTGACACGCTGCCGGCACCCGATCGGCACCAAACTCAATCCAATTAGTGCAATGACAAATGGCAAAATTGAATCAACGCGCATTAGGCTCGCAAGTTTCCCCGCAAAAACCAGCGTGTCCAAGAGCGTTAAGTTCTCGCTCGCGGTTTGGCGGTATCCCGCCGCTTCTATGACAACGATAACAACTGAGCGTGCCCTTATTTGTGATCGCGCTTCACCTTGGCGGAAATTTCCTTGACTCGAAAACCTAAATTTTGAGAACTGAAACGTGGGATCAAACCCAACGACATGCAGATAAAAGTTCTCAGCTTTCTGAGCTTGTCTTTCATCTCACTCGCTCTGGCAGATGATTTCAAAACGCTTACTGGAAAGGAATACAAGGATGTCACAGTAAGCCGGGTCGAACCTGACGGAATCGTGTTAACTGGTAAGGCGGGCATCTCCAAAGTTTATTTCACCGAACTTCCTAAGGACGTTCAGGAGCGGTTCGGCTATGATCCGCAGAAAGCTGGCGATTACTCAGCGCAACAAAGTACAGGATTCGAGCAAGTCCGAAAACAGCACGAAGAAGCTTCGCGACAGAAGGCTGAGGCGTCGCAAAAGGCCGATCAATATCGCGTAGAACAAGCGAATCGGCAGAACAACATTCGGATACTGCAAGCCCGCTACGAGGAGCTTCAGAGGCAAGAAGACGACTTGCTTGTCCAAATCGGCGAAGCGAAGAAACCGGGGCCCGCGTACTGGGGTGGTAAGAAAAATCAGACGCTACGTCACTATCCGAATCCGAAAGCATCGCAGCTACCATTCCTCCAGAGCCACCTAAAGGACATTCGCCACGAAAAGGACCAGGTCAGGAAGCAACTGGAGAAAACGCAGCGGTAGCAACGAAAGCGACGCGAGGGCGTGTCGCGCTCCGAAAGCACTTCGTGCGAAATTCATCGAGCGATAAATCTCATTTTCCGAAACCCTTGGGATTACGATGCGTCCTCGCATCGCTTTTTTCTTTAGCGATTGGTTGTATCCAATTGCTGCCTCAAACAGAGGCGCGCGCCGATGAGAAGCTATTCGTGGTTTCTGCCGTAGTCGATGCGGATCACCCTGTGAATCGGTGTGTGCCAACGAAAGCATTGGGCGCGGGTGTTGATGGTCACGAGCACGGCGAATGTGCTCGGATGTTTACGGACAAGAACATCGCTGAGATGCGATCAGCCGGCTTTGGACCGCTGACATATCGGTTACGCACCGAACTTGCCGGCGAAGTTTGGCATTGGAACCCGCGAGGCACGTGGAGCGACCCGGTTCATCAGTGCGGATACTGGATCTCGGACGATTCGCTCGCGGAGCCGATCAATCTTTCCTACGGCTATCGCCTGCCGCGACGAGGAAACACGATCGACCAGGCTAATGACGACGGTTATTCGCGAATCGCAGATGGCGACGAAGAATCGTTTTGGAAAAGTAATCCATATCTCGATTCCCGCTTCACCGGTGAGCCTGGTGATGCGCACCCGCAATGGGTGGTGATCGATCTAGGCGCGACCAAACCGATTAACTCGATTCAGATTCACTGGGGCGCGCCGTACGCCAAGCAATACAGAGTGGAATACTGGAACGGAACTGATCCGATGCACTTGCACGCAGATCAGAAAGATGACTGGCATCCTTTTCCAAACGGGCAAGTGAACCGCCAGTCGGGCGACGACCAATCGATCCGGCTTTGCAGTAAGGCACTCCCGATTCGATTTGTGCGCGTTGTGATGAATAGGAGTTCGCAAACTGGCGCACAGAACTCAAATGACATTCGCGATCAACTTGGATTTGCGATTCGCGAGATCGAGCTCGGGAAAATCGATAAACACGATGGTTTTCACGATTACGTCCGTCACGCGCCTGATCGGTATCGGCAGACAGCGATTTATGTATCATCGACCGATCCGTGGCATCGAGCCGAGGACATCGATTACAAAATTGAGCAGCCCGGCTTGGATTTTATTCTGAGAAGTGAACTGACTAATCACTTGCCAGTTCTTGTGCCTGTCGGCGTTCTGTACGACACGCCGGAAAACGCAACCGCCGAGATCAGCTATCTCTTGAAACAAAAATATCCAATCGAGGGCGTCGAGCTGGGCGAAGAACCCGACGGACAGTGGGCTTCGCCGGAGGATTATGCCGCGCTTTACACCGGAGTTGCTCGTCGGCTTGTTGCGTTGAATCCGCATTTAAAACTCGGAGGGCCCAGTCTGCAGAATTTCGAGGACCACCTTCTCACATGGCCCGACGCAGCAGGCAACTGCTCATGGATGAATCGATTCCTAACGTATGTTCGAAACGCCGGAGTGCCTTTCGATTTTTTCTCGTTTGAATTCTATCCGTTCGACAATGTCTGCGTTGACGCCGCGCCTCAGTTGCTACAAATCCCAAAGCGTCTTGGTGAGATGATGGCGAGCTTGCGCGCGGACGGAGTTCCTACCGGAATTCCATGGCTAATGACCGAATACGGCTATTCGGTTTTTGCCGGACGCCATGAGGTGGACATGGAAGGCGCGCTCTTCGACGCAGATACGGTCGGGACGTTTCTAACACTGGGTGGTTCGAAGCCGTACTTGTACGGGTACGAGCCCAACTATCTCCAAGACGAGCTGAAGTGTTCATGGGGTAACCTCATGATGCTTCAGCTAACTCCAAACAGTGACCAACTGAATCAGCTGTCCGGTTACCATGCCGCTCAGCTCATCAACAAGGAATGGATGCAGCCGACAAATGAAACACACGAGATCTTTCCCGTAACCCTAACACACCAGAAGCCGATGTTATCGCGTGCCGTCAGCGTCTATGCGGTGCGACGACCAGATAAACAGTGGGCACTGCTGGCGATTAACAAGGATCCTAAGCGCACCGCGCGACTTGCTGTGCAATTCAACTTTCACGAGGGACAGCGACAAGCGAACTTTAGCGGAGACGTCGATATTACTCAGTTCTCCCGCGAGCAATATATCTGGCACGATGACGGACCAAACGGATATCCGATTCGCAGTCTTCCGCCCGCGCACTTTACGCGAAAGGCATCTTCATTCTACGACCTACCGCCATATTCGCTCACTATCTTGCGCGGAAAACTTTCCGATTGATCACTTAGCGGAAGCGATTGGTTAGGCCACATTACGTGTGGTGACTTAGCACGTTGATGATGACGCCATTCGGGTCAGTGACAAAGAAACGGCGAACGCCCCACGGCTCGTCCGTCAACGGATAAACGATCTGAAGGCCAAGAGCAACGGCCTTGGCATGCACCGCGTCAACATCCTCCACTTCGATCGACAAATTCGGATGTCTCATTTCCTTTTCGGACCCTCGCACCAACGTAATCTGAGCTGTTGGATTGCTCGGCGACGCGAACGTCAACACCCAGCCCAGGTCCATGGCGATCGGACGATAAGCGAAGCGACCTCGAGAACGATCGCTGCTACCACCAGGACCTCGATCCAAGCGAAAGCGGCTTCCGAGTGTGCCTTGCGCTTCATGCGGCCTAACGAGAAGTAGACGAACGTTCGTAAAAGGTCACGAACAATTGTTCGCCTAATTCGGGATTGTGTTCTTCGTTCACGCGCGCACGGGCACGCTGGCAGTGCGTTCTAGTTTGCCCCAGCTAACCCATGCGCCTTTGATCGCGCGCAGGATAGCTTTCCAAATGCAGTAACTGAGCATCGGGCGGTAAATCAAGCGCATTGGTAAAATCCGCCAGGCGCGCAGGATTGGTTCGCGTTCCAAAATACAGGCGAGCGTGGCGAGAAGCACATCCATCGCTAAAAACGTGATAACAAATGGCAGCACCGCGTTCCATGCGCCAAAAGGCAGCGACGCGAGCAGGAACAAGTCTACCATCGGTGTAATGGCCACGAGAATGATCTGAAAAAACCAGATGCTCGGCAAACTGAACCAGCCCAGCGCGCGATAGTTCCAGTTAAACACCATGTCGCGATGTTTCCAGAGACATTGCAGCGTGCCATACGCCCAGCGAAACCGCTGCTTCGCGAGGGTGCGCACGCTTTCCGGCGCTTCTGTCCACGCGATCGCGTCGGGCACGTAAACGATCCGCTGCCGATGTCTGTGCAACGAGAGGGTTAGATCGGTGTCCTCAGCAAGTGTCTGCAGACTTAGCCCGCCAGCTTCATTGATCGCATCTTTGCGAACGGCGCTGATGGCGCCAGGTACGACGGTGATGCAATCCCAGCGGTTGTAAGCGCGCCGATCCAGATTAAAACCGCACGTGTATTCCAGCGCCTGACAACGCGCGATGAACGTCCGCAGATTCCCAACCTTGGCGTGACCTGACACTGCGCCGATGCGCGCATCAGCGAATGGCTCGACCAAGCGCGGGAGCGTATCGCGCTGACATTGCGTGTCGGCATCGATGAAAACAACGATGCCGTGATGCGCGGCAGCGAGACCGCGTTGCAGGGCGCGCGCCTTCCCACGATTCTCCTGTTGCAACAAGCGAACGCGCGGCTCGCTACGCGCTACGCGCTCAACTTCCGCAGCAGTTTGGTCACGCGAACCGTCATCCACAACGACGACTTCGATCTCGCCTTTGTAGTCTGTGGCCAGAAGCGTGCGCAGAGTTTCCGGGATCACTTTCTCTTCGTTGTAAGCAGCCATCACCACGCTGATCGGCTCCGCGAAATCTGTTTTCGGTCCGCGTCGAAAACGATAGGCAAGCCAAATGACAATCAGCGTACGAACGACCACCAGCGCCGTCGCCACGATCATGAACGCCCAAAGGAATTCCTCAATGCTATGGTAAACGCGAAATCCGGTACTGCTCACCAGGCGCGTGAGCGATTGCCCGTTGTTTTGCACCACCGGCATCACGGCGTCGCGGGTCGTGCCCAGCAGTGTGCTCAAAGGCACTACGGTGTCGCCCCGCGTGTGCAGCCAATCCAAAATGCGCGGAAGCGCTTCGACCGTCTGCGAGCGGTCCCCGCCAGCGTCATGCAGCAAGATAATGCTACCGTCATGCCGTTGCTGTTTCACGCGCCGCAGGATGATGTCCCCTCCAGGCTTCGCCCAATCCTGTGGGTCGATACTTTCGAGAACCACGAGATAATTGAGATCTTCCGCGATTTTCAGCGGAGTCAGTTCGCTGAGTTGTGTCGGGCCGGTATCGGCCGCGTAAGGCGGGCGGAACAAGGTGGTGGCGCGACCCGTTATCGTCTCGAGCAAAAGTTGTGTTGCATTCAGCTCAAGTCGGATGTGCTCCGGCCAGCAAAGCGCCAGGTTTGGGTGATAGTAAGTGTGGTTCCCGATCTCGTGTCCTTCGTTGACAATGCGGCGGACGAGCCCGGGGTAACGCTCTGCATTTACTCCCACCAGGAAGAATGTGGCTTTCGCGTTTGCTGCTTTGAGGATGTCTAAAATCTGAGGCGTCCAGCGCGGATCGGGGCCGTCGTCAAAAGTGATTGCGACCTGATGCTCACTGCCGGCGCCTTGATGATAAAGCGTTGGGAATTGCGCAAACTTCACGTATTTCGCCGAGAGATAGCCGTCACGGTCCACCGCAAGCTTTCGCATCCCATCCGTGCGATCCTCGTCAACCGTTACAATCTCGCCGTCGCCGACATCCGTGATTGTGTCCGTGGACTTTATCAGTTCGAGCGACTGTCGCGCCTGATTATCAAACTTGAAATCGCGCGGAATGCTTAACGCGTCCCAAATTGCAGGGTCTTCGCTGCCGAGCCGGTAGAGTGCGAAACCGCCCGCCTTTTGGTCGCGCACCGCGCGCAGTTGATTGAGGAATGTCACTGCATCCAGAAACCAGACGGCGTGCTCCTTATTCTCATCCTGAAAATAAAAATACGGACTGTAACTTGGCCCCTGTACTTCTGCGCTCTCGATTTCCGCATCGTTAGCGCGGCTCATCGCTTCTGAAAAATTGATCAGCTCCGCCTTTTTCCCGCCGATGGTCCAATCGTATCCGTAGCCACCGAGCGCGATGATCCATTGCTTGGTATCGGAATCTTCCAACAGGCTGTGCAGCCAGCCTTCAAACCACGAACGCGACGCCAGCGGCCCGGGCGGATCGGTGTCGGACGTTTCGTCAAACAACATCGCCACAAAACGATCGACGTTGTCAGCGAGCGCATCGAAATCGATGTAATCGAGTTCCTGGCCCGGCTCGACGCATAGCCACAGCTCCTTGTTATCGTCGTGCAACGCGTCAGCGAACTTGTCGATAAATCCAGTGATGTCCTTTTTGTAAGCCGGGTCGATTTGTTCCCAATCAACCACGACACCTGAAGCTTTCGCGCTGCGCAATACGGAAAGCACACGTTGGATAAAGCGATCCTGTCGGTGCGTTGGTCCGTGCGCCAAATTTTCAATCGCTTCCGGCTGCCAGGTGTCACCGACGAGATTGGTCAGGAGCGGCATAAGGGCGATTCCCTTGTTTGCTGCGAATTTCGATAGCCGAGTTTCCCCATCGATTTGCAAATCGCCCAAGCCATTGGTCACGGCCATCCATTCCGGGCAGAGATGTGTAATCTGCGCCGCGTGTTGTTCGAGTGACGCGTAGCTGTACGGATCCCCATTGGCGTAGAAAGCAAGACGCACTTCGTTATTGGGCGATTTCTTCGCCGAAAGCTTTCGGGGCGAAGGCGAGGGCGCTGTGCCGGCAAGTTTTCTTGCGGCTTGTCGGGCTGCGGCAAATTTCTGCCACAGCAGCGAACTTGGAGACAATTGGTCAGCCGGATTCTGCTTTTGCAACGCCTTCAATTGGCCTTTCAATTGCCGCAGGGAAAACGGCACATTCATTTTCGGATTGACGAAAAGCGTCTGCACGAACACGACCGTCCCCAGGAAAAATAGTACGCCCGCGATGAGCAGGGTCAGGCGCAGACGCGGCCAGCGCTTCCCCGTCGGATCGGAGAAAACGAACGGTGTGACTTCTTCTGGAGGGAATTCCGGCATGCGGTGCCTACAATCGCCCAAGCACGCAAAATAGAAAATCCGATTCTCCCGTTTGAGGAATCAGATGCTCTATCGGCGGCCGCACTTATCTCTGTTTGCGCCAAGGGCGCAGCATTCACCTTGAGCCTGGGTACCACCTCAGGATTCGTCGGAGCCCCAAACGTAACCGCTGAAAGCGCAATTCACTTAGCAATCGGTCTTAGGCTGAATCGCGCTTTCAGCGCTCGTGACAGCACGATCCATTTTACCTGGGGCGATGCCCCAGGCTGATGTGAAACACCGCCTTTGGCGCTAAGCAGATGCCGGAGTCGTCGCAGTCCTAGAAAAAGATTTCGAACCCGCCGTAGTAGTTTCGCGGCAACGCAGGCATAATGCCTTCCTCGCGGACTTCGCCCCAGTAATCCTCATCGAACAGGTTCCTGATACCCGCGAAGACTCCGGCTCGCCCTTTCCAAAATTTAAATTCGGCCGTGAGGTCCCAAACATTATATGCGGGAATGAAGCCTTCGAAGGAATCGCCATCGTCACCAAACTCATCGTCAACAAGCGTGCCAAGGAGCGCGAGTTTGAAGGTATCCTTGTAGCTATAGATTGCGCCGGTCTTGACCTGGTAATTCGGAGCGTATGCCGGCGTCTTGTCCTTGTTCGGTCCGGAAGTGAATTCAGCGTCCAGCAAGGTGACATTGCCATAAAGCATCAGGTTGCCATACGGACTGCGAGCGCCGCCGCTGATCAAAGCCAGAACGTCCAGTTCGGTCGCGGCTTCAAATCCGATGTAACGCGCATCGCCGACGTTGCTGGTAGAGGTAAAACCGTTGGGCAAAATGACCTCGCCAACCTGATCGTCGAAAGTGAAATAGAAGCCACTGAGGTCGAAATTGAGATACGGGAACGGTTTTCCGCGAACTCCGTATTCAAACTGGAGCGAGTTGCCTTCCTTGAGGTTGCCATTGACGACGCTACTTGGTCCGGTCGGGACCAGTTCCCCGTACGTAATTGGGCGGTAGGCTTGCGATATTGTGCCGTAAAGTTCAACACGCGGCGGGCCACCGGTTGTGACAATGGGAGCGGGAGGATTCTTGGGTTCTGCACCCTTTTCTCCCGCGACCGGAGGCGCCGTGACGATTTGCTGGCCTTCGATCAATACGTAGTCCAGTCCCAGCCCAAACAACGGCACAAAATTAAAATCGGACTGTGAATGCAGAGGATTCGAGACATTTACTTCTTCGTCGACACTTTGATTGAGGAATTCCAGGCGCATGCCGGGAACGATGGAAAGACGCCCGAAATGGAAACGATTCTCGGCAAAGATAGCACCGTCCCATGTTTCACCAGTGTTCAAATTACGAAGCATGCCATGCTCTGCGTCCGGCGTGAAACCGCGTTCATCACGCCGGTCCTGCAACGCGTGATAGAAATAGATGCCGCCGGCAACGGTCGAAACATCGTTGAACAAATCGTAGTCGTGACGCACGCGCGCATCGAGACCCTCTGTGTAGTCGGACCGCAACTGAATTGAATCCGTATTCGCATCTGGTCCGCTGGGCAGCGTGCCGAAACCTCCGCCACGCTGACGCTTGCTCCAGCGTGTCAGGTATCCGCCGAATGCTTTGATGTCGAGCTGCGTTCTTTCGGAGAAAAACTTCTGATACTCGAGCATGGCGTAATAACGCTCGAGCCGGAACCGATCGAAAAACCGCGTGGTGGCAGTGCGATCGTCCTCGACGAAGACAGAGTTTGGCGGGTTGACCGCTTCCCGGCGACGCAGACCTCCGGGTTCACCATGTTCTTCGTCATAAGCGTCGAGCGTGAGGATGAACCGGCTGTCGCTTGTTACATCCCATACAAGACGTGCGCTGCCGCCATTGAGATCGTAGTCGCTGTTGGCCTCACGGAATCCTTCCTGTTGCCGGTGGTCGTAGTAGAAATAGTAGCCGAGCGAGCCGACTGTGCCGTCCGCTTCTGTGTAATTGCGATAATAGTCGTAGCTGCCAAACACGTTCTTACTGGTGAAATGAAACGGCGCGTCGCGCCGCGGCATTTTCATCACGAAATTAATGGCCCCACCGGGTTGCGGCCCGAACTGCAAAGCCGCGCCTGCGCGAATGAGTTCAATACGTTCCACCGCGTCCAAGATTGGCGTGTAATGGGTTTCAGGAAAACCAAACTGCTCGTTCTTGATGGAGACGCCGTCTTTCAGCACCTGCACGAACTCGCTGCGCTGGGAATTTAGACCGCGATAACCGAAGTTGATAATTGGCGATTGGGGCTCTTCGCTCACGATAATGCCCGGCGTAGTGGCCATCACTTCCCGATAGTCGTTACCGGAGAAGGTAGGGAACTCTTGTGGTTCCACGAACGAGGTTTTCTTGCCGGCATTGATTTTTGTCCCTTCAACTGGCGGCAACGCGGGATACGGAACGGGATAGATATCGAAGCTTCCTGTAACGACGACGGCCTCGGCTTCAGCCGTTTCAGCGATGTTCGTCATCGCCAGCGACCGGCTCTCATTTACGTTGGCCCACGGCGCATTGCCCGTGTTTACACCGCTGCCACTCTTGTGGGAGCGGCGCCGACGGAATTTATCATCCTTGCTGCCGGTCTCGTCGCCATCAACGTCATCGTTGTCGCTCGCGGCAATGGAAGCCATGAGGGCGTCCTGAGCCAGACTAGACTCAACAAAACAACACAGCGCAATCCCCGCCAGCGCGGTTCCTAGTGCGCGAGTAATCTTCGAATACATGCGCGCGATGAAAGGGAATTGTTCCTAGTGATGCAAGCCTTTTTATTACATTTTTGCAATGTCTATCGCTCAGGTTGCTACTCGCTTGTCTCACGTCTTCAAGGGATTCCCTCATTGAGCGTTGGACGTTGAGCGTTGGGCGTTGAAGGTTAATCGCTAACATGCATATCATACCCGATTCATTGCCAACCGGGCACGCCAGTATCGCTGCGCGTTTGAAAAAATGCCCCACCATCCATTCCAGCGCATGGGTTGTCCCGGGCGCAACGGTGATTGGCGACGTGATTCTCGAAGAGGAATCAAGTGTTTGGTATGGCGCCGTGCTTCGTGGCGATATCAATCGCATCGTCATCGGCCCGCGGTCGAATATCCAGGATAATGCCGTCGTTCACGTCGACACAAATTATCCAACAATCATGGGCGAACTGGTTACGGTTGGTCACACCGCTATCGTACACGCATGCAAAATCGACAATGAAGTGCTCATTGGCATGGGCGCTATCATTCTTGACGATGTGGAAGTCGGCGCGCGTTCCATCATCGGCGCAAACGCTCTTGTCACCATCGGGACGAAAATTCCCCCTGGCTCGCTCGTTCTCGGATCGCCGGCGAAAATCCGTCGACAACTTACTGTGGAGGAACAAAAGGACATTGCCCGGTGGGCTTGGAGCTACGTCGAAACAGCAAAGCAATATCGCGAATTTTACTGAACAACTTCCACCAGAAAACCAACAACCATTCTATGAAAACTATTCTCGGTTCCTCATTAGTTATGCTCTTAGCCCTGGGCTTCTCTTTGACGCGCTCATCTGCCGAAGAGACGCAGTCCGTAGACATGCGCCTTTATCCGCCAACGACTATTGAATGGAAAGCGGGGCCGGCGGCCTTGCCTACCGGCGCGAGGATGGCTGTGCTGGAAGGCGACCCAACAAAAGAAGGCCCGTTTGTAGTGCGTTTTCAATTTCCTGAGGGATATCATATCCCGCCGCATACGCATCCCAAGACTGAGAGGGTCACTGTGATTTCGGGTGTCCTTTATCTCGCGACGGGAGAAGCGCTCGATCGCAGCAGCGCAAAAAAACTTCCTGCCGGTTCGTTCGGTTACTGGCCGGCCGGTATGAAACACACGGCGTGGTCTGAGGGCGAAACAGTTATCCAACTTCATGGCGTCGGGCCGTGGCAGATCAACTACGTCAATCCAGCCGACGACCCGAGGAACGCGAAGAAGTCGCCCTAACAACTGGGCAACCGCTCCTACAAACTTTTAGCGAGGTCTCGTGCTTTCTCGCGCAATAATTCTCCAGCATGTTTCATCTGTTCCTTCTCGGTCATGCCAGGTCGAGCGAGTTCATAAACTTCGTCAAACAATTCGCGCACTTGTCTGTCTCCGTTGTCGCGTCCCACAACGGCGAAAACTTTTTTTCTAAGTTTGCGCGCCAATCTCGCAACACCAGCGGGCGTTTTTCCCTGCAAAGTCTGCCGATCCAAACTTCCCTCGCCTGTGATGACAAGGTCGACCTCTTTCATTTTTGATTCGAGCCCCACGGCTTCTGCGACGACGTCGAAGCCAGGCCGAATTGTCGCAGCGCAGAAACTCATCAGACCAAATCCAAGTCCACCCGCCGCTCCCGCGCCGGGCTTATCGCGATAATCAAAATCAAATTCCTGGGCGACAACTTCGGCGAGCCTGGTCAGCGCCTCTTCCAAGATGTTGAGCCCATCTTTCCTTGCTCCTTTTTGCCGACCAAACACTCGGGTTGCTCCGTTTTCGCCGAGCAACGGATTCTGCACATCAACTGCCGCAACAATTTTCGGCAACCTCAAATCCTGCGGCTTTTCAATTCGCGTTAGCTTCATCAACTCGCTAACGGCCCCCGTCAGTTCGCTACTCGGCTCTTGCAAACTTGACGGCTTAAAGCCGTCAAGTTTTGACCGCGTCGCGTGCGAGATGAATCGAAAACCGAGCGCGAGCGCCATTCCAAATCCGCCATCGTTTGTCGCACTTCCGCCAAGACCAATGATGACTTCGTTCGCGCCTCGACTCGCCGCGTCCAAAATCATTTCGCCAACGCCGAATGTGGTCGCGTGAATGGGGTCCCGTTCGCCTTCGGACAGCCGTCGCATTCCAGCGGCTTCGCTCATTTCCATTACCGCCAGTTTCCCGTTCTCGATCCACGCGTAACGAGCGTCAATTTCGCGGCCGATGGGATCGTGTGCTTTGCAGCTCAACCACGAACCTCCACGCGCTTCGCAAATCGCTTCCGCAGTTCCTTCGCCGCCGTCCGCCATCGGTGCGATTTCGATCTCAGCATCCGACAAGGTGTCGCGTAAACCTTTCGCAATATTTTCCGCGACCTCCCGCGCGTTGAGCGCGCCTTTGAATTTATCGGGAGCGATTAGAATTCGCACAGTCGCAACTTTATCCCCGGTCCGGTCTTGTCATTCCGAGCCCCGAAAGCTTTCGGGGTCGAGGAATCTCTCGCCATTCCAAAAAAATAATAAGAGATGTCTCGACTTCGCTCGACATGATAAAAAGGAAACGCGCGATTACGCCTTGAGTTTCTGCTCTAAAATTTCGCCTACCAGCTGCGGATTTGCCTTCCCTTTTGATAATTTGATCACCTGTCCTTTAAGAAAATTGAGCGAACCGATATTGCCGGCTTTGAAATCTGCGACCGGCTTCGGGTTCGCCGCGATTACTTCGTCACATAACTTTTCGATGGCGCTTAAATCGCTTAGTTGCTCGATCCCCTTTTCTTTCACAATCGCCGCCGCGCTTCTTCCACTCGCAAACATCTCCGCGAAAACTTCTTTGCCCTGCTTGCCGCTGATCTTTCCGCTGTCGATCAGGTTGACCAACTCATCGAGCGCCTCCGGTGGAATCGGACAATCAGTGATCGTCTTACCGGCCGTACTCAGGGCATTCTGCAAATCATTCAGGACCCAGTTTGCGACATTCTTCGGTTTCTTTGCGCCCTTTGCTGCCGCTTCAAAATAGCGCGCGAGATCGAGATCACTCGCAACCACGGCGGCATCGTATGGGCTCACTTCATATTGTTGGACAAAACGGGCTCGTTTCGCTTTCGGCAACTCAGGCACTCGCTCTCGCACTTCGGCCAGAAGCACTTCGGTTTTCACCGGCACAAGATCGGGATCGGGAAAATAGCGGTAATCGTGCGCGAATTCCTTTGTGCGCATCAAAAACGTTTCGCCCGCTGCGTCGTTCCACCCGCGTGTCTCCTGCCCAAGTGTTTCGCCATTCTCAAGCGCGGCGATTTGACGCCGGATCTCGTACGCCAACGCGCGTCGCACCCCACTGATAGAATTCAGGTTCTTGATCTCGATCTTCGATCCAAGCTCCGCCTGCGACTCCGGCCGCACCGACACGTTGCAGTCGCAGCGGAGTTGGCCCTTCTCCATATCGGCATCGCTTACTGCTCCGTAAATCAAGATTTGTTTAAGCGAGGTGAGAAATGCGAACGCTTCCTCCGGCGAATTAATTTCCGGTTGCGTCACGATCTCCATCAATGGCGTGCCGGCACGATTGAAGTCGATCCCCGTGCTCTTCTCGAAGTGAAAGCTTTTCGCCACGTCTTCCTCGAGATGAATACGCACCAAACAAACTTCCTTGTCGGGCGTGACGATATTTTTCTGGGCGTCCTTCGGATAAGCCAGATCGTGTAACGGGACGGCGCCATTCGTGCAAAGCGGCATATCGTATTGTGAAATCTGATAGTTCTTCGGCATGTCCGGATAGAAATAGTTTTTGCGATCGAACTTGCAGATAGGTGCGATGTCGCATCCGAGCATGAGCCCGGTGAGCACCGTCATGCGCAGCGCTTCATGATTCACCACCGGCAAGGCGCCGGGCAGACCAAGACAAACCGGACAGGTGTGCGTGTTCGGTTCCGCCCCGAACTCAACCGGAGAAACGCAAAACATTTTCGAGCGCGTGTTCAGCTGGACGTGCACTTCCAAGCCAATCGTGGTGATGTACTTCATTGTTGTTTCTCCAACGCGTAATCGAGCGCACGCTGAATATCGAATTTTCTAATGCGCTCCGCGAGGACCGGATCATTTGCGACGTCAATAACGCGTGGATTTTGAAGAAGATCGAAAAAGCGCCCCTGCGCGATCAGCTCGCTAATTTCCGGATCGCTTCGCAACGCGACGACCTTTGGATGCTCGGCCAATTCGCGCGCACCCGGGAACGTCAGAAATTTCTGCGTCCGTTCCGGACTGGAAAGAACGCTCCCTGCTTTCTCCAGCGTTTCGTACGTCCTCTGCGAAATAGGGTCGGTGTTTTTAAGCACGCTGCCAAGTAGACCCAGCTCCAGTGAATTCTTCAGGCGCGCCAGCGATATCGCGAGGGCCGGCATGCGATCGTCTGATTCCGAGAGAAAACGACGGCGCACATCGAGAGCGTGCGAGGTCGCGTCTTGTGCACCGTGCGCAGCTGCGTCCGACCGTCTGGTCGCCTGCCCTTCAGCGAGCGCGCCGATCGCTCGGACACTCGCGACAGTCAGCCAAAGCAGAAAGAGACCGAAAAACAATCCAACAATTGCGCCTGCAAAACCGTAAATCAACCGGATGAGTCCGGATTCTTGTTGGGTAGTTCGCTTAAACAAAATCGCTCCGACGCCGCTTACGAGCGCATAAGCGGCGAACGCTAGTATCACGCCGCACAAAATCGACAAAACGGGGTCAGGCATCTTGAGAAAGGACCGCGCCACCGGGACAAGCAAGGTGCCTCCCAGCAACGCAGCTCCGTAAGCGGCACCAAGAGCGATAAGGCGCGTGATCTGACGCATCAAACCGAGTCTCCAACCCCGTACGACTTCGAACAAAATCAAAATGGCGGCAAAAGAAATGAAGACCACCTGCCAAAGTGGCGAGCCGGTCATTGATGGAATCGCGGATTGCGGATTGTCGACACCGAAAGTGTTCGCATGCTCGCGACCTACGGTCGGAGTTGCGGATAGAATAACGCTCGGCATTCCCCAGACTCACCGCTCCGCAATCCGCAGTCCGCGCTGCGCAATCTTAATCGCTCGCTGCCGCAAGGCATGATCGCAAAGCACCAGCGCGCCCATCGCTTCTACGATCGGCACTGCTCGGGGAGTGACGCACGGATCATGACGTCCGCGCGCCGACAGCTGAGTTTGCTTGCGCGAACTGGTCACCGTTTTCTGTTCGTGGCCGATTGTAGCAGTTGGCTTAAACGCGACGCGAAAGTAAATCTCCTCGCCATTACTGATGCCGCCCTGCACGCCCCCCGAATTGTTAGTTGCCGCGCGAATTCTCCCACCACGCATCTCAAATGGATCGTTGTGCTGCGAGCCCCGCATTCCCGCCGCCGCAAAACCGGAACCGATTTCGAATCCTTTTGTTGCCGGTATGCTCAGCATCGCTTTAGCAAGATCTGCATCGAGCTTGTCGAAAACCGGTTCACCGAGTCCGGGCGGAATGCCGCGAACGACGCATTCAATAACACCTCCCACCGAATCGCCCTGGCCGCGAACTTGCTCGATAAGCGAGACCATATTTTTCGCCGCCGTGGCGTCGGGGCAGCGAACAATATTCTTCTCCGCATCTTTAGCCTTCACCGCGGACCGATCGATTTCCGCAACGACTTCGTGAATTTGTACGACGTAAGCGACGATTGCGAATTCCGCATATAGCAACGACAATATTTTTTTCGCAACTGCACCTGCTGCCACTCGACCAATGGTCTCGCGCGCTGAAGCACGGCCGCCGCCCTGCCAGTTTCGAATTCCGTACTTGGCTTCATAAGTGAAGTCGGCGTGTGAGGGCCGAAATTTCTCGGCAATCTCGACGTAGTCCTCTGGCCGTGCATCCTTGTTGCGCACCAGAATCGCGATCGGAGTGCCCAGTGTTTTGCCCTCAAAAACACCGGAAAGAATTTCGCACTTATCTTCTTCTTTCCTCTGCGTTGTGATCCTACTTTGACCCGGACGGCGGCGGTCCAGCTCCCATTGGATCTCCGCGTCGGACAGCTCGATGTTCGGCGGGCAACCGTCGATCACCACGCCTACGCCGCCCCCGTGGGATTCACCAAAAGTGGTGACACGAAAGAGCTGGCCGAAGGTACTGCCCATCGAACTATTGTAGCACAGGCAGCCTGCCTGTGGGGCCAGCGGCCGTCTCGCCTGCTGAATCAGGTGACGGCGGGCGAGACGCCCGCCTGCCCCACAGCCGAGACGGTTGTGCTACCGCTTTTTGCTCTTGCGTGCGGGGGCCGGCAAAATCGGTGGTGGCCGCGGAGGCACGGGCGAGGACTGCACAATGGACGTTGTGGTCTGCCCGTGAACGAGAAAGCGATCCAGCACACGATCCAAGGACGCGATTTCAGGCAAATGGACTTTGAGAATAAAGCAATCTTCTCCGGTGACTCGATGACATTCTACAACCTCGGGAATCTGTTGAGCTAGCGCCGAGATTTTCGGTAGGTGTCCCGGGAGCGGCCGGATTCGAACAAACGCGGTGATCTCGTGTCCCGCTGCTTTCGGATCCAATTCGAGACGATAGCCGGCGATCACACCACTCTTCTCTAAACGGCGAACACGCTCCTTCGCTGCCGGATTGGACATTCTGATTTTCCGGGCCAATTCGGCGATCGACATCCGCGGATTCCGTTGCAAGAGCTTCAGAATTTCAATATTTTTGTGATCTCCTAATATTTCCTTAATATTCACTGGTATGAAGCCTGTAATTCCTTAAAACTATCATCAGCCCTAACATTTTACATCACTTTTTGCTTGAAAACAGAGGACTTAACGCTCCATTTTGTTGGTATGACGGACCCGGTCATCTTGCCGATAAAGCCCACCACGCGGGAACGGGCGCAAACGGCGAGACCCGTTCCGCCAGAGGTCTTCTTCATCTGCAGCGCCATTTTTCATTATCTTGGTCCAGCCTTTGCAGTTCTTCTGTTTGCCAGAGTCGATGTATTAGGCGTCGCGTGGTTGCGGATTGCAAGCGCGGCCGTGGTATTCGCATTCTGGAAGCGTCCCTGGCATTTATTCGCAGAACTGGGGACAGGCGAACGGCGAACGGTGGTCGCATTAGGTTTCGTGCTGGCTGCCATGAACGTCTGTTTCTATTTGGCAATCAATCGGCTGCCACTGGGAACGGTCGGAACGATCGAGTTCCTCGGCCCCATTGCGCTGGCGGCGTTAGGCGTGCGGACGATGCGCAATCTTGCCGCTTTACTACTCGCATGCAGCGGAGTGTTCCTGCTGACCAGTGTGCGAATCAGTGGCGAACCGATTGGATACATTTTCGCATTTGCGAATTGCGCGCTATTCATTCTCTACATTCTGCTGGGGCATCGGATCGCGGCGAGCGGCGGCCGCGCCGGAGTTGAGCGTCTGGCGATGGCAATGCTCATCGCGGGCATCGTGGTCACGCCAATTGGCTTGAGGAGCGCATCGGGAGCACTATTGGATCCCATACTCCTTCTCGCTGGCGCCGGAGTCGGTATTTGTTCCTCCGTCATCCCTTACATCTGCGATCAATTTGCAATGGCGCGATTATCGAAGGCCACTTTTGCTCTCATGCTGTCGCTGTTGCCTGCAACAGCGTGCCTGGTAGGGATAGTCGTTCTGCGACAAATTCCGTCGATTTCCGAACTAGGCGGTGTCGGGGCAGTGATAGCCGGAGTCGCTTTGAAACGAAGCGCGGATGATTAAACAGGAGATATTAAAAGGATGAACTACACAAAACTTGGCAAGACGGGACTCAAGGTATCGCGAATCTGTCTGGGCTGCATGAGTTACGGACTCGAGGAGAGAGAGTGGGGTCTGGATGAGGAACAGGGCCGGCCTTTCATTAAACGAGCGCTTGAGCTTGGCATTAATTTTTTTGACTCGGCCAACATGTATGGAAATGGCAGGAGCGAAGAAGTCTTGGGCCGGGCGTTACGCGATTTTGCGAAACGGGATGAGGTAGTCATCGCGACGAAAGTCTATTTTCCGATGCGTTCCGATGTGAACGGGCGCGGACTGTCCCGCAAAGCGATCATGACGGAGATCGACCACAGTTTGCGCCGGCTGGGGACCGATTATGTCGATCTCTATCAGATTCACCGCTGGGATTACGAAACGCCGATTGAAGAAACACTCGAAGCCCTTCACGATGTAGTGAAATCAGAAAAGGTGCGTTACATCGGGGCATCATCGATGTTTGCGTGGCAATTCTGCAAAGCGCTTTACCTGGCCGATCTCCACGGCTGGACGCGTTTTGTTTCTATGCAGCCGCATTACAATCTGCTGAATCGGGAGGAGGAACGGGAGATGTTACCTCTTTGCCTGGCGGAGAGTATTGGCGTGTTGCCGTGGAGCCCGCTGGCGCGCGGTCGTCTTGCCCGCGCATGGGAGAAGCAGGCGAGCACGGTGCGCGGTCAAACCGACGAGTACGGCAAAAAACTTTATTCCGGAACTGAAGAACTGGACAAACAAGTAGTTGATCGAGTGGGAGAAATTGCCAAGGCCCGAGGCATCCCTCACGCGCAGATCGCGCTCGCGTGGTTGCTTCACAAACCGGCGATAACCGCACCAATTGTTGGCGCAACCAAATCTCACCATCTCGAAGAAGCGGTGGCGGCTCTGGACGTGAAACTATCGGACGCCGAAATCGAAGCGCTCGAAGCGCCATACGTGCCTCATCGCATTGCCGGATTCGAATAGTCGGGATTTTGAGAAATTGTTAACGTGTCGGCACCACGTGACCTTTAACAGCATCAACCCAGCCATGCTTCCTGATTACATCGACTTTTTAATTAAGCGATTTGAGAAACCGGATGAGGTTCGCACTTTTGAGAAAGGACGGTTTGAACTCATCAAGATCGGCGGAATGACGATTGGCCGGGCGACATACGAACCCGGCTGGAAATGGTCGCAGCACGTCGCACCTGTTGCCGGGACTTCCCTTTGTCAGGTAGAGCACATTGGCATGGTGATCTCCGGGCAAGCTGCATGCGCCATGGAGGATGGGCGGTCTTACGTCATGAAGCCGGGAGACATCTTTTACATCGGTCCCGGGCACGACAGTTGGGTCGAGGGCGATCAACCTTATGTTTCGCTTCACTTTCTCGGAGCAGAAAAATACGCGCATGACTGACACGACCGGCCCCGTCTCGAAATCTACTGCACCGCACTACACGTGGGCGAGCGTTTGCGACGGATGGGCCTTCCACGAAAGCAGACGGAATTGACCTGGAATGACGAAGATGCGGTTGGACCACGTATGCGCGACCGCGCGGTTAAATCGCTTCGAGCGCGCTCTTCAAATCATCGATTAAATCGCGGACGTCTTCCACGCCCACCGAAAGCCTGACAAGCGAATCGGTGACGCCGAGTTTTTCGCGCTGCTCCTTCGGAACGGAAGCATGCGTCATGAGCGCGGGATGATTGATGAGGCTTTCCACGCCGCCTAAACTTTCCGCCAGCGCAAACAGGTGCGTGTTCTCCAGAAAACGCCTGGTGCCCGCGAGATCGCCTTTCAAAACGATCGTTACGATTCCGCCGAAGCCTCGCATTTGTTGCCGCGCCAGATCGTGTTGTGGATGCGATTTTAGCCCGGGGTAACTGACAGATTTTACCTCGCGCTGTTCCTCCAGCCAGCGCGCAATTTCCAATGCATTTGAACAATGTCGCTCCATCCGAAGCGCCAATGTTTTCAAACTGCGTAGCACAAGAAAACTGTCGATCGCGCCAGCGATTGCGCCGACCGAATTTTGCAAAAACCAAATTTGATCAGCGAGTTCCTTGTTGTCACCGACTACGACTACTCCACTTACCAGATCGGAATGGCCGTTTAAGTACTTCGTCGCGGAATGCACCACGATGTCGAATCCGTTTTCAATCGGTCGTTGAATCCACGGCGTTGCAAATGTGTTATCGCAAACCGAGATAATGTTGTGCTCACGCGCGATTTTTGCGATCGCTTCGAGATCGATCAGC
>JBKPGQ010000034.1:0-2627 GCA_046729455.1 Verrucomicrobiota bacterium | reverse complement strand
TGCTCGGCCAAGTTGTTTTCTCCTAGGTCGATTTTGGCGCGAGTGGAGTCTTCTGATTCTCCAAGGCGCGCGATCTCAGCCTGGCAATGGGCGAGGTCCGCTTCAAGTAGCTCGAGTTGCTTGCGAGAATGATGGGTATCAGGCACGCGGAGATCATCATGTAATGCCTGGTAACGCCGCGCTTTGCCCGCCTGCCGCTGCAACGAACCGATTTGGCGTTTTACTTCCTTAATGATGTCACCGATGCGCAGGAGATTTGCCTCGGTGGCTTCCAGCTTGCGCAGCGCTTCGCGTTTTTGCGTCTTGTATTTTGTGACTCCGGCCGCTTCCTCGAACACTGCGCGTCGATCTTCAGGGCGCGAACTCAGGATCATGTCGATCTTGCCTTGTTCCATCATCGAGTACGCGGCTCGCCCGATACCGGTATCGGCGAAGAGACTTTGAATATCGCGAAGCCGACACAAGGTTTTGTTTAGCAGATATTCGGAGTTGCCATCGCGATAGACGCGACGCGTTACGCGAACGTCGTGCCAATCGATGCCGAGTTCTTCGGCGCAATCAGTGAAGGTTAGAGAGACCTCGGCGAAGCCGACTGGCTTGCGGGTCTCGCTGCCATTGAAAATCACATCCGCCATCTCATCGCCGCGCAAAGATTTTGCAGATTGCTCGCCAAGTACCCAGCGAACGGCATCGAGCACATTGGATTTTCCGCAACCGTTCGGCCCGACAATAGCGGTGACGCCTTCGTGGAAATTAAGAAGCGTTTTATCGGCGAACGATTTGAAGCCGAGCAGCTCGAGCGATTGTAAATGCATGGTAGGCCAAACCTCGGGCCTCAGCAGGTCAATACAGCAGGCATAGAAGAGTGACAAGCGAAAAACACACAATTTGAAGGGTTTTGAAGGCCAGCCAGCCACAGGATATTGGGGGTGGCAGGCTCCTGGTTGCTCGGTCGCGTAATGTCGATCCGATGTAGACGCTTGCGCCTTCGCGGCTGTCCCTCGGTTATCGGGAGAGCATCAAGGTGACGGGCTGGGACAATCAGCGGTGTCTGGGACTCGATCCTCACCTTCCCCTTCTCCTTCGCCAAGGAGAGGCGCCCCATTCCACGTACCGCGCTAAAAGTACCCGCCATTCGAAAAATACGACCCTTGGTCGCGAACCTTAGCTCGCACTCTTGCTTTGGACAACTGAATCACGCACGATGCGTCAATGGCGGATGAATCGACGCTGTCGATCCAAAAAGCTGAGCGCGTCGATCATCAGCTGGTTCGGGGGATCGGAATTCCAGCTCTGACCGCCAATATTGTCAGTTCGACGATTGGTGCAGGAATTTTCGTGATTCCGGCCGCGGTTGCGAGAGGACTAGGCCCTGCTGCGCCACTCGCGTTTGTTTGTTGCGCGATTGCGATGGTGTTGTTCGTCACATGCTTCGCGATCGCGGGCAGTCGGATATCGCTCACCGGCGGGCTGTACGCGTACGTCGAAGTCGCGTTTGGTCGTTATGTCGGGTTTCTCGCCGGCATGCTTTACTTTCTAACCGCGCTCGGCGCGGTTGCTGGCGTCGTGAACGTTCTTGCGAATTCAGTCGCGCTCGTCGTTCCATTCCTCGGTAGCCCCGCAATGCGCATCATCGTCATGATCGCTGTTTACGGTTCGCTGGTACTCATCAACATCCGCGGTGTGCGCGAAGGTGCGGGCGCGGTCACTGTCATCACGGTGGCAAAGCTTCTTCCCCTATTGCTGTTCATTTGCGTTGGGATTTTTTTTGTGCACCCGCCCAATCTTGCCTGGAGCGGTTGGCCTGGTAGCAAGTCGTTAGGCTATGCCGTTATCCTGTTGATTTTCGCTTTCGTTGGAATCGAAGTGGCGTTGATTCCCAGCGGCGAGGTGAAAAATCCCGCGCGTACGGTTCCGCGCTCCGCGTACCTCGCGCTTGTCATTACGACGGTCATTTACATCCTGATCCAAGTCGTAGGGCAGGGCACGCTCGGCGCCGATCTTGCGAACCATCCTAGCGCGCCTCTGGCCGAAGCTGCAGCGATTTTTCTTGGGAATCTGGGCCGAACGATTCTCCTGGCTGGAGCCACGATCTCTGCGTTTGGATTTGTCACGAGCGACATCCTGAGTTCGCCGCGTTTGATCTTTGCTTTCGGCCGCGATGGTGCGCTGCCGCAGTTTTTCGCGCACGTTCACCCACGCTATCGATCACCGGACGTCGCGATCATTACTTACGCGGTGCTGGCCTTTGCGCTGTCAATCACCGGCACGTTTGAAAAGCTGGCGGTGCTCTCGAACGTCGCGGTGTTGCTGATGTATCTGCTTTGCTGCGCCAGTTGCTGGGTTCTCGTGCAACGCGATGTGCGAGCCGACGGCGCTCAGCCCTTCAATTTTCCTGGAATGAAAATTGTGCCTGCCCTCGCTATTCTCGCGATCATTTGGATTCTCACGCACGCCACGGCCCGCGAGTTTGTCGTAACGGGAATTGTCCTAGCAGCAGCTTCGATTTTGTATCTAATCCGCGTTGAACTCCGGCGGAAATCGTAGGCAAATGGTGAAAACCGATTAGCTTGTGCCATGCGCGACAATTACCTTGAGGATTATTATTCGTTCCTTCGGTTTCCAAG
>JBKPGQ010000033.1:0-1764 GCA_046729455.1 Verrucomicrobiota bacterium | reverse complement strand
TCTGCTTGTCGACCGAACGGGAAAGACCAGTTTCGTCGGTCCAACTTTAATCGGAGTAGTGGTCGCACTTTTTGCGTTCGCTGGCTTCTATTTTGTCCAGCGTCTCGGAATCTTCAGTTTTCTCGCTCGCATCATTTCGCGTCTGGCCGGCTCTTCAGAGTGGCAATCCCTCGTGCAAGGCGGCGATACGCTGGACCGAACCGTCCGTTCTCTCTACGCACGGCGAGGTGGCGTGATCGCATGTTGCATTTGGACAATGGCCTCCCTCATCGTCGGCTCAGGAGAAATTTGGCTTGCCCTTTGGGCGCTCGATTTACACGCGTCGTTCATCAACGCGCTCATCCTACAAAGTACCGTCTTGACGATTCGGTCGGCAGCATTTGCAGTGCCCGCTGGTCTGGGCGTGCAGGAAGGCGGCTATCTCGTGGTCGGAAATTTGCTTGGAATCCCGGGCGAAGGCGCTTTTGCTCTCTCCCTGGTCGCGCGCGCGAGAGAAATCGGGCTTGGCGTTCCCGGACTCATCACCTGGCAGTTCATAGAAGCGCGCCGCCTTTGGCGCGTGCGCGCTCGTTTGGCTGCAAATGCTCGGTAGTATCTCAGGTTAGCGGTAACATCTCGAATCCGTTCGAGCCGCTGTTTTACTTTCGCTGGATTGGTGAAGCTGGTACGAACGCCCCACCAAATCCATGCGATCCCGTCCGGGAGAGCCAGATGATTTGTCAACTCTGTAATAACAACTGGATCGCCGTACGCGTTGAGGAAGGAAAGCGCGAAAGACAACCATTGCCGAGTGGAAGCTATCGCAATGACGTCCAACAGAAAGACGAGTAGATCATCGGCGTGTCGCGATTTCGCCGGGAGCGATCGGTCGTGCACGATCTCGAAGTCAATGAATCTCGCCCGGCCAGTTTTTTGATTGTAAATGACATTTGTCGTGGTCGAATCGCCATGTGACCAAGGGCCGTCGAATTCGTCGCTCCAAAATTGATGCGCGCGCCGAAGTTCGGTTCCAGCAGCTTCCAACATCCGCCGCGTCAGCGTGCCTTCGTTCAAATGCTCCCAGAGGCTTTTCCCGGGCAACTTATCGAAGCAAACCGTTCTCGTGCCGGAAGTGTAAGCGCGAAAACGATCGCCATTGAGCATTCGAAAACAGCTTGCCTCCCAGCGCTGCCATTCTTTAGCTTTGCTCCAGAAGCGGATCGGTATGCCTGACATGCGAAAATACAAATTCGCGAGGTCGGTCAACTGTTCACCGTAAGCGTTACGTCGCTTGATTACGACCCGCCGTCCGCGACGCACCTTCTCCGAGATTGAATTGATTTTTAGAGAATCAACAAACGTCGCTGCGGCGTTGCTCAGCGCTTGAGGTACATGATTTGTAACCCGCTCCGCCAAACTTGTCCCATTTTCCCGATTTGGCATTGGTGACTTCCTATTCGATCCGATTCCCTTTTGCGGCCGTGTGAAATTTGGCAGACTGAGATAGAGTTAGTGTTTAAAAGTTAAACCGTTAAGAAAGGTCTCTGTGCTCTACCGCGGCTCCTTTTATTAGCGCTTTCGACTTTTTGACCTGCTATCCAACATGATCGTCTCACCGGCGCGCATCACGCGAAGCCGCGATTTGACTTTGCGCTTCTTCAGTTCGCGTTCGAACACTTCGGGCGTGCCTGTCAGTACCGGGAACGTTCCATAATGCATCGGAATTACCGTTTTCGGAGCCACCAGCTTCACCGCTTCGGCGGCACGAGCTGGTCCCATTGTAAA
>JBKPGQ010000032.1:0-5376 GCA_046729455.1 Verrucomicrobiota bacterium | reverse complement strand
CTGCGTGGGCACAAGACCGGTTTCTATCTCGATCAGAGACATAACTATCCAAGCATCGCCGGATTCGCACACGGCAGGCGCCGTTTGGATTGTTTCACAAATCAGGGAGCATTTGCGCTGACGTGCTCTCGCGCAGGTGCAGCGGATGTGACCGGAATTGAAGAAAGTCCCGAGAAGATTGCAGCTGCTAAGCGAAACGCAGCGCACAATGATTTGAAAGTGCGATGGATTGAGCAGGATGTCTTTCAGTTCCTGCGAGCGGCCGAAAAGGCCGGGACGCAGTATGATTTGATCATTCTCGATCCGCCTTCGTTTACAAAAACCAGGAGCGGATTGCGCGACGCGTTGCGCGGTTATCGCGAATTGCACATGCGCGCGTTCAAGCTCTTGTCGAAAGGAGGTATCCTGGCAACTTTTTCATGCTCGCATCACGTAAGCGACACGGCGTTTTCGCAGACAATTGCCGATGCGCTTGTCGATGCCCGGCGTTCCGCGCGACGCTTGCAGCGATTCGAGCAGGCACCTGATCATCCTGTTCTGCCGACGATTCCTGAAACGGAATATTTCAAGGGTTTCCTTCTGGAAATGATGCCGGGGCGGTAACACGCTCAAATGTCATCCCGAGCGCAGCGAGGGACCTCCTACAACGGAGATCGATTACGCTAACCGCCCGAGGTGACGCAAACTTCGTTAGCGAGGTCCCTCAATTCGTTCGGGATGACACGACGGGGTGGCGGAACAGATGTCGACACGAAATTTTCGCGCGTGCTTACCGAGAAATATCTGGAATTCTCCATTGAGCCATTTAATATGGCGCTACAGCGAGCCCGGCGGCGCGTCCCGATTTGTCATGGCAGAAAAACTTCGACAGGCTGAGCAAATGCTCGAATTGAGCGAGGACGAAGCCCTTTCTCCTGAGCATCTGGATTCGCAAGTACAAAAGGCGCAGGAGCAACTGCTCCAGCTCAAGCGCCAGCAAGAGCAGATCGAAAAACAAAAGCGCGAGCTGGAAGAACTAAGCCGTCGCCAGGAGGAATTGGAGCACGGTCGCGCGGAAATGGCCGATAAATTGACTCGCTCGCTCGTTGTGCTTGAGCGCGAGGCGTACAATGCACAAAGCCGACTCGAACAGATTCGCGCAGCCCGGGAGAGTTTCGGTCAGCATTTGGAATTAATTGAAGCGATCGATCCAAAAAGTTGGAACCCCTCTGATTTACACAAGGAGTTGAGCCGGGCCTTGAGCACGGTGGATGAAGCGCGCACGGTCTACAATGAGCAACGCAGCCGGTTGCAGGCAGCGGGTGGAAATGAAGGCGATTCGTCACTGCCCGACGTCGTGACAGACGCTTACGAGAGCAGCGATGGGCGTTCGTTTTTTCAGTGGTTCCAGATAGGTGTCGCACTCACTTTACCACTGGTTATCTTTGGCGCTGTTGCCCTCGCTCTTTTCGTCTGGTTGGCGAGCAAGTGATGGCGATGTTTGGTCGTTCACGCAAGTCCAGTCCGCCGCTTCGCCGCAGGCAGGAAGAAATTGCCCGACAGGAAGCGGAACTGCGCGAGAGACTCGAAAAACTCGAGCGGCTTGTTGCGAAGGTACCGCTGATCGAGAAAAACCGGGCGGAACAAAGACCAAAAGATAATCAAACCGATAAACGATTCCGCATCTCGGTTGCGGCGCAAGACCACCGCGAAGACAGAGGTCCCCGGCGTCCTCGTTCGTTGCGCAAAGAGCGACGAGACGGCCAAATCATTTTTCTCCTTCTTGTGGTCGCGCTTGCCGTCGCAGTCATCTGGCTGATCAGCAATCTGCATTCCTGAACGACAGCCATGGCCGGGGCCGCGGATCTCGATGTTGCGTACGTCGCCAGACTGGCGCGAATCAATCTGACTGAAGAGGAAGCTAATGCTTTTCAGAAGCAATTGGGCGATGTGCTGAATTACGTTGAAAAACTTCGTCAAGCGGACGTGAGCCATGTGGAAGCGGCTGCCCACGCGCTTCCAATCTTCAATGTTTTTCGTGAGGACGAGCCACGCGATTGGTTTACCGCGCAACAAGCGCTGAGCAATGCGCCTCGAAAGACAAACGATCTTTTTATCGTCCCTAAAGTTGTTGAATGACGAAGAAGGACCTGCTGGCGCTGAGCATCGCCGACCTGCAATTGTTGTTGCGTCGCAAGGAAGTTTCCGCGCGCGAGGTCATTAATGCTCTGCAAGAACGCATCGAAGCTGTCGATGGAGAGATTGGCGCTTATCTGTCGCTGGACATTGATGCTGCGATTAATGAAGCGGATGAGGCGAATCTCGATCTTCCACTGGGCGGCGTCCCGCTTGCGATCAAAGACATCATCAATGTGATGGGTCAGCCTTGCACGTGCGCCTCAAAAATCTTGCGCGGTTATCGAGCTCCGTACAACGCCACTGTCGTTCAAAGATTGCGCGCTGCGGGGGCAATTCCATTTGGCAAGACGAACCTGGACGAGTTTGCCATGGGTTCATCCACCGAAAATTCTGGCGTGAAATTGACGCGCAATCCATGGGACTTGTCGCGCGTGCCAGGAGGCTCCAGCGGCGGTTCGGCGGCAGCAGTCGCCGCTGACGTGGCGTTCGGTGCGTTGGGCAGCGATACGGGCGGGTCAATTCGGCAGCCGGCTGCGCTGTCCGGAGTTGTCGGTTTCAAACCGACTTATGGCCGGGTTTCGCGATTTGGTCTCGTCGCGTTTGCGTCGTCCCTCGATCAAATCGGGCCGTTAACGAAAACTGTCCGCGACTCTGCCCTCATCATGAATGCGATCGCAGGTCATGATCGGCAAGACAGCACCTCTCTCAACAAGCCGGTGCCTGACTATGCTGCAAAACTGGGAAATGATTTGCGTGGACTCCGGTTGGGTTTGCCAAAGGAGTACATGATCGAGGGCATCGATCCACAAGTGAAAGCTGCGATCGACGCCGCGGTGAAAGAGATGAATTCGTTAGGCGCAGAGGTTGTCGACGTCTCGTTGCCGCATACTGATTACGCAGTCGCCGTCTATTACATCGTGGCTACCGCGGAAGCTTCGGCCAATCTCGCCCGCTTTGACGGGGTCCGTTATGGATACCGAGCAGAAAATCCGAGCGACATGCTTGATCTTTACGGTCGTACTCGTGAGCACGGTTTCGGGCCGGAAGTAAAGCGCCGCATTATTCTCGGCACCTATGTTCTAAGCTCCGGCTATTACGACGCCTATTACTTGCGCGCGCAAAAAGTGCGCGAGTTAATCCGCCAGGATTTCACCAAGGCCTTTGAGAAAGTCGATGCAGTAATTTCGCCGACTTCGCCGGTGCCTGCATTCAAGTTAGGTGAACGCACTGCAGATCCGTTGCAAATGTATCTTGCCGATATCTTCACCATCGCGGCGAACCTGGCCGGAATCTGCGGAATCAGTCTGCCCTGCGGTTTCGCGGAAGCGGACGGTCATCGCCTGCCGATCGGTCTGCAGTTGTTAGGCAAACCGCTCGATGAAGCGCGCATTTTCCAAATCGCGCATGCTTACGAGCAGAGCACGGACTGGCACCAGGCACGCCCGCCCATCGCCAACGCCGCGCGGAAAACGTGAAGAGCGCAGTTCACTCGAAAAGCGGCGCAGCAGCACCGCACTCCAAAACGCAGCCCCGAAAGCTTTCGGGGTTGCAACATCGGCGACGTTTTGGACTGCGGCAGTGTTCCGTCGCTTTGGATGTGTTAGAGGAACTGCGTGCGAGTCTTTAACCGGCGACTAGACAGATCGCGAGCATCGCGATCCCTCATATTGCTCTTTGTCGTCACAGCGACCGTGTTCTCTGTCCTTCCGCTCCTGCGCTACTTACGCGGCCGGACCATCTTTGATTACGAACTCTGGTACGCCACCGGCAAACATGTGCTGGCGGGCGATGAGACCTATTTCTTCCGCGCTGGGAAATACGATTTCATGTATCCGCCGCCGTGTGCGCTTTTTTTGGCCGGCGCGAGTCTTGTTGGGCAGGGAGGATTGATTTTTCTTCTCGTCGCGATCAACTCCGCGGCATGGTTTTGCAGCGCGAAGCTGAGCGCACTTCTCGCTCGAGGTGACGAACACACAACAAATCCATGGTTATATCTGATCCCGAGCCTCGTGGTGATCGTGTATATCTGGTCGAGCTATCACCTTGGCCAGCCCAATCTCGTTTTACTTGCGCTAATGGTTGGCGCTTTCTTTGCGCTGCGCATGAAACGCGAGACCGTGGCTGGCAGCCTGATTGCAGTTGCCGCCGCAATCAAAGCATTTCCGGTGCTTGCGATTGTTTATCTGGTTTACCGGCGCTATTGGAAGGCAGCAGCCAGTCTCGTCGCCATTCTCGCGTTTTTGTTGCTCATTTTGCCGGTGCCGTTCCGAGGATTTGAACGAGCGTGGCGCGACCTCGAGAAGTGGAGCGCCGGAATGTTGAAATATAGCGAAGTCACCGTTGGCCAGCGCCCCATGCGCAGTTACACGTGGAAAAATCAATCTCTTGTGGGTGTCACCAATCGGTTGCTTCGCCACGTTGATGCCGATGCTGCTTCAGCACGGCACACACCGGTTTACGTAAATTTCGCGGATCTCAAGTTTTCCATCGTCAATGCGATCATCGTCAGCGTTGCGCTGGCGCTCGGCGTCTTGTTTATCGCGGTGATGCCTCAACGTGCTATGCGAACGGCGGAAAGCGATGCAATCGAATTTGCTCTCCTTTTTTTACTGATGCTGATGGTCACACCGCTTTCCTTCGGCTACTTCTATTCCTGGCTCATGCTGCCATTTGCGGTGATAACACAGCGAGTGCTCGCTGGAAAAAGCTCGCCTGCTTTGTGGTGGAGCTTGCCGGCCCTGGTGTTACTCGCTCTCAGCATACCATTCCCGCGCGGCGCGCAGCTTTACGGGAATACATTCTTTGCGACACTATTGTTGTTTATTGGACTGTTGATTGAGCTTTTGCATTTCAAACAACAAACAGCCCACACGCGATCAGCCGGCGAGTTGTGTTCCTAAGCGGCAACGATCGGATTTTCCCGGCAGCAGATTTCCAACTTGTTCCCGTCGGGGTCTTCGAAGAAGAACGCATAATAGCCGGGGCTGTAATCGACACAGGTTTCTGGACCTTCCAGATTTTTTCCGCCGGCTTGCCGCACTAGTTCTGCAATACGATCGACTTCCTCTCGCGTATCGGCCCAGAATGCGATGCGCGTTCCGTTCGATTGATGATTTCTGTCCTCGGTAAATCCGAAGAACTCAGACGGCTTGTCGGCGCCAGCAGAATAAAAAGTATGGAAATCTCCGCCGGCTTCCGGGCGCGGCGACGGTTCGTGCCGTTCGCGAACAAATCCGAGCTGCGGCAAAAATTGTCCGT
>JBKPGQ010000031.1:0-2191 GCA_046729455.1 Verrucomicrobiota bacterium | reverse complement strand
TCCACCTCACGGCGTTCGCCAAGTTGAGCAAAAGGATTGGAGAAGAACGGATCGGAGAACGGGTCATCCTGATCGAACAAATCGAACGGCGAACGCGGGCGCGAGCGTGGCGCGCTCTGCCTGCGAGGAACGACAACTACTGCCTTCGCTTTTACCGGCCCGATTTCAAATTTGCCCGCGCGTGCCGCAGCAATGGCAGTCTTGTACGTCACGACCTCATAAAGTCTGCCGCCGATCGTTTCAGTATTTTCCGCGGATTGCTGCAACTTCTGCGCGGTAAATCCTTGTCCCGTGATCTCCGGCGGCTCGGTGAGTCGCGGGCGAACGCGCGGATCAAATCCCATTCGAATCTGAACAGGAACGATCTCGCCCACGTACGCCGTCTTGCTTGGCACGATCAACTCGGCGAAAACCAGGTTGTTTGCACTGGCTGCCCCTGCGTCACGGCCAGGCCGTGCGCCAGCCGAACCAGACGAACGACCGCCCGAATCCGCGACGTTTAATGTCAACGCCGGTGTGCGCAGGGCATTGTTTCCTATGCGAATGGTTTGAGGCGGGATAGTGAATCTTCCCGCTCTCAAGGGCATCACAGTATAGTCGTATATCACACTGGAGGTTAAGCTGAGATTGTTCATCTCGATGCGTTGTGACGTTCCCGTTCGCCGAATTTCGAGACCGTCCACCATGATCTCCTCCGGCGCGTCTGCGCCACGTGCTCCGGTGACGCGAATTTCCAAATGCACTGTTTCGCCGAGCGCAGCCTCAGAGCTATTTAAGACCGCCGTCACGCTTGGTGAATCGGCATACGCAAACTGCGCACCCGCGATAAAACCCAGGACGACAAGTAACCTCCGACAGTGCATGCGCATTTCTATCAACTATCAACTCTCAACCATCAACCCTCCGCGCCCCCTTACCAGTCCTTATAGACATGGCGCGTTGCTCTGCGTTCATCAAGTTGAACCCGCGCCTCCTCGTCTTTCATCGATTCCAGAAGAGCTTCGGCCTGGCGTTCGCTCATCTGGCCCTCTTTTTCCGGTTCGCCTTCGGCAACCTGCGCGTTCTTTTCGGGCGGCTTCTGTGATTTGTCTTCTCCGGCTCCCTTCACTTCACCAGCAAATTTCTTGGATTCCCCTGGGGTCGCGGAAGGTGTCGTATTTTCCCCTTCACCTTCTCCCGGCGATGGCGAGGGAGTTTCATTTTCTCCTTCGCCCGGACTCGGCGACTCTTCAGCTTGCCGTTCCCCTGGCGATGGTGAAGGCTGTTGGCCTTGTTGCTTGTCGGCGCCCGGCGAGGGAGAAGGGGCCTCGCCAGGCCGTTGCTGCTGTTTCTGTTGCGGTTCGTTCTTAGCCTGGGCTTGGTCGTTCTTTTGCTGTTGCTGATCTTTCTGGTCCTTGCCTTGTGACTGCTGATCTTGGGATTGCTGCTGGTCTTTCTGTTGCTGCTGGCTCTGACCTTGCTGGTTCTGTTGCTGCTGGTTCTGTTGCTGTTGTTGCTGCTGGCTTTGGTCTTGTTGCTGGTTCTGCTTGTCCTGTTTGTTCTGTTTGTCTTTTTGCTGCGGCGATGGGGAAGGGGAGGGCTGCTGTTCTGGTTGTTTTTTATTCTTAAGCTCTTCGATCTTCTTCTTTACGTAATCGTAATTGTCCTTCGCTTCCTTGTTTTGCGGATCGAGCTTGAGTGTTTGCTCATAATGATCGAGTGCATTTGTCCAGTCGCTGAGCTTTTTGTCGTCACCCTTTTGTGCTTCGCCGCGCTGATAAAGCGTGTTCCCCAAGTTATAATGCCCTTTGCTTTGCAGACCGATATCCCGCGAGAGCAGTGCCTGGCTAAATGATTCCATCGCCTTGCTGTAATCTTTCAGTTTGTAAGCAGCTGCACCTGAATCGAACTGGAGCTTGTCCTCAGCGCGCGATTGCGGATGCGTCTTTAACGTCTCTTGAAAGTGGCTGTACGCATCCTCGAATTTCCCGCCGCGATACGCATCGAGTCCTGGCGCCGTAGCAAAGGCAGACGAAGAAAGGAACATCACGAGAAGTGCGGCTGCAGCGGTCGTCCGCGCAGACGCGCCGGCTAAGTCACGCGCAGCCTTGGGCGCAGGTGCGGCAGCATAAGCTTTCTGACGCGCTCGTTTTCGTTCGGGAATCAGGATCGACAACGCGAGAGCGATTAACGCTGCGCCGAGCGGCCACTC
>JBKPGQ010000030.1:0-1618 GCA_046729455.1 Verrucomicrobiota bacterium | reverse complement strand
GGATGAGGATGCAATACGAACGGGCTACGCCGAGTTTTACAGCCGTTCCCATGATGCTGTGATTCGCGTTTACGATACGGGCCTCCAATCCCCGGTCAGCACGTGCAATGCAGGATCGCGTAGGCTTGGCCCTTCTTCACTTCCTCTAGCAGCTCACAGACTTCCGATGTGGGCGCTGCAATGACCTCGATACCGCGCCGTTTAGCCTCCGCTAGGACTTCGTCCATTACCGGAAGCGCGCCATGGGCGCCGGTCCCCACCATGAGCTGCTTGCCTCCCCAGGGAATTTCTTCCCCGGCCGAAAGCGGCGTGTGGCCGAACTTTTCGCGGAATTGCTTGGAAGGTCTTTTCTTCCGTTTGCGCACTTTGCCGCCGTCGATCACCACATCATGCGTGTAGCGCTTTCCTTCGACCTCGATCTCGCCAAATTTGACCAGTCGCGCTTTCATATCTCAATGTTCTGCTGGCTCGTTCTCGTTGCAAATTCCGAGGCCCGCAATGGACTCAACGGTTTCTATCACGAAGAGGACAAGGCGACATCAAGCCGCCATTCACATACGTAAGGCGAAGCATCGCGATGCCACGGCAATCGAATCACTGCTTTATGAATCTTTTCTCGAATATGAGCGTGCTTATACGCCCGAAGCATTTCATATCACCACCCCCGAAAAGCGTGAGATCGAAAGCCGAATAAAACATTGGAACGTCTGGGTAGCTCTCCACGCGAACGTGATCGTAGGGACAGTGTCCGCGCATCCCGAAGGCGAAGCATTGCACATCAGGAGCATGGCGGTGCCGCCGTCAATGCGGGGCCGGGGGATTGGAAAATTGTTGCTCCAGCGTGTCGAAAAATTCGCTTTAGCCAATGGTTACAAACGTTTGATTCTCAACACCACGCCTTTTCTCGCGTCCGCAATTCGACTGTATGAGCGGTTCGGCTTCCGGGTCACTGGAAGCGAACGCGAGTGGTTCGGAACGAGGCTTACCACAATGGTGAAACAGGTGACCTAAAGATATAACCTCTCGCTCGCGCTTGTTACTTTGATTGGTGCGAAAAACATCTGCATTTTTCTCAGGCAACCAAGCACGCGATAGGCCAGTCAAAGATTGTACTTGTGGAGAAACTAAAGCTCTCGGACGATTGGCGCGCACACGCTATTCTATTGCCGGAGTTTCTATTTCGGTATTGCTCGAAGCATGAATTGGTCGAATAGCGGGATCGCGCTAGAATGCGAATTGATTGCCTGATGACCACACCGGCGCCGCTACGCTCGCGATGAATCTAGGTGCGTTTATGGCGTGACAAGGCAAGGCGACAAGTGCAACCATCGCGCCATGTCGGAAAAGCAGGGCGGAATAATGCGTAATTTCTTCCGAGAGTTTAACCGCTTAATGACACGCGGGCATATCGTGATTCATCCACGCCAACAACCTGATTCCGCACGGGAACGACTCCGGGCGCAAATAATCATCGCGATTTTCCTGATCGCACTTTTCATCGGGTGTGTAGTGGCGATCTTGGAAGTACTCAAACGGTGAATCCCCGGACAAGGAGTTTTCCTTGACGACATCACCGCCGCTGACAAACACCAGGACGTCCTGCGCATGGCTTTGTTCA
>JBKPGQ010000029.1:0-4072 GCA_046729455.1 Verrucomicrobiota bacterium | reverse complement strand
CAGAGCGAGCGCCTGGTGCGCGAACAGAAGTGGCCGTCATGGCATCCGTTTCTGCCGTTCCTCGGCGACGAGGTCACAGGCAAAACAATTGCGGTCATCGGCACTGGACGAATCGGCCTGGCGATGATCAAGAAATGCTCCGGGTTCGACGTGAACATACTTTGCTACGATCCGGCCTATCACAACGACAAATACATCGCCGCGATTCAGGAATTGATGGATCTGCGCCACGCACGCGAAATTCAGAAGGAGAAGACGTGGATCAAATACGTCGAATTCGAAGAAGCGCTAAGAGGCGCTGATTACGTGACCATTCACGTGCCGCTGTTGCGTGAAGGAGAGACCGACAAGCCCACCTATCACCTAATTGACGAGAAGACGCTGAAATTGATGAAGCCGACGGCGTACTTGATAAATAGCTCCCGCGGTCCGGTCGTAGATGAGAAAGCTCTCGCCAAAGCGCTGAAAGAAAAAGTCGTCGCGGGCGCCGCGCTCGATGTTTTCGAGAAAGAACCTTTACCAGCGGATTCGCCGCTGCTCGATCCCGAAATCGCCGATCGCTGTCGCGTGTTTCATCACTTCGCCAGCGGCGCGCGGATCACGCGGCTATCGGTCGATCCCGAAAAAGGCATGGCTGGACGCACTGTTCAGGGCCTCATCGACGTGCTGGAAGGCAACTACGGCGGCGACCCGACCAAAATGCCGTACGTCGTGAACAAGGAAGCGTTCGCTCCGTGAGAAAATATTCGATGGAGAATCGACCGCTCCGCCGCTATCTCGGGGAAAGCGTATGAAATATTCAATCGTCATTCTATTCCTTGCGATTTCTAGCGTCGCACACGCTCAAACAACGGTCCTGACGACCGATTCCAGTTTGCCAATTCCCAAGTTAAGTTTTGATGCGAAGGGCGACTTAAAAATTACCGCGTCCACGACATCGTCTCCGAGTGACTTCGATTTTTTAGTCGGCAAATGGAAAATGCATAATCGCCGTCTCAACAAGAGGCTCGAAAACTGCAAGGATTGGACCGAGTTCGATTCGTCTGATGAGAACTGGAAAATGCTCAGCGGGACCGCGGATATGGATATTTATTCCACCAGCGAGATGCCAGGCCAGGAGGGCAAACATTTTGAAGGCCTCACGCTGCGCCTTTTTAATCCGACAACAAAATTGTGGAGCCTGTACTGGGTTGCGAGCAACCGCGGTGTGATGGACCCGCCTGTAGTAGGCTCCTTTGAAAACAATGTCGGGCATTTCTTCTGCAAAGATACGTTCAACGGAAAACCTGTTATCGTGATGTTTCGGTGGGATGGCCGAAACAAGGATCGCCCGGTATGGAGCCAGGCATTTTCTTCCGACAACGGCAAAACCTGGGAATGGAATTGGTATAACGTCTCGGAGCGAATCCCTTGATTATTTGTGTTTGTTGGCTTCGTGGTCCCGATTCAAGACGACGAAGCCAACCTGATTTGTACACCAGCGACGGCCATGCCGCCTTCGCCGACTGCAGCGGCACACCTTTTCACAGAGCCAGAACGCACGTCGCCCGCGGCAAAAATTCCCGGCAAACTTGTCTCGAGCGGACCGGGTTGATGCTTGTTCGACTTCCAGGCTGGCGCATCGGCGACACTCGTCCCAGTTTTGATGAATCCCTTGTCGTCGCGCTCGATTTCCGGTGGCAACCATTCGGTGCACGGTTTTGCGCCGATCATGGAAAAAACAGCCGGAGTTTGAACCATTCGGCGCTCGCCTGTCTGCGTATTTTCCAACTCGATTTGTTCGAGCTTTTTCGCGCCAAACATTTTGCGAATCTCTGTCTGGCAAAGAATCTCAATGTTCTCGCGGGCTTGCACCCGGCGTGAAAGATAGTCCGACATTTTGTTGGCAATGCTCTTCCCGCGAACCACGAGCAATACCTTGGCAGCGCCCTCGGAAAGATACATCGCAGCCTGGCCCGCCGAATTGCCGCTGCCAACCACAACAACCGTTTCGTTGCGACAAAGCTGTCCTTCCATTGCCGTCGCAGCGTAGTAAACGCCCATATTCTCAAATTGTTCGCGACCCTCCGCATCGAGCCGGCGGTAATCCGCTCCAGTAGCGATAAGAACAGCTTTCGCTCGAAGAACGGCGGAGCAACCTTCGACTTGAAGACAGGCGCGATATTCGTCGCTGGCATTGTAATCAAGCGAAAGCGCTTGCGCCGGCGTGGAAAATTTCGCGCCGAACCGGTATGCCTGAAGCTGCGCGAGCCACGTCAAATCGCCGCCACTAATGCCGGTTGGGAAACCAAAGAAGTTTTCAATCAGCGAGGACGAACCAGCCTGACCCCCCGGAGCGTAACTTTCCAAAACAACCGTGCGCATTCCCTCGGAGGCGGCGTAAACAGCCGCGGCGAGACCGGCTGGCCCCGCACCGACGATCGCCAAGTCCGACATAATTTCAATTTCATCCTCGAACGCGAGCGGACGCAGCAAACCGGCCACTTGCGCGACTTCGCGCAATGAAGGTCTGCGCAAAGGTGCGCCGGCCGGTGTAATCAGCGCGGGCAAATCGCGCGTGATTAAGTGCAGACGTTTGCTGAGTACCTGTCCTTGTTCGCTCTCAAATTCGATGAGCCGATGCGGAATGCGATTTTTGTCGAGGAAATCATCAAGCTGATGTCCTTCGCGTGTGCCGCCTGCCGCGAGAACGCGCAACCCGGCAAATTCCCGATCGCGGCGCAGTCGCTTGCGACGCATGATCAATGCCTTTACGATCGGCTCGCTTACTCCGGGCAATTCGGCGAACGCGCGCCGGAGTTCAGTCGCGGGCACGTGGAGTATCTCTGCCTCTTCCGACGTTATCCTCGCTGACGCAAGGACCGACGTGCCTTGGAGCATCGCGACATCGCCGGTGAAATCGCGCTCGTGCGCGGTGGCCAAAATCTGTTCGACGCCATCGCGTTGCTCAAACGCCTCTAGTTCGCCGCGCAAGATAATAGTCAGGCCGACATCGCGCTGTCCTGCCTTGAAGACTAGCTCACCACGTTTCAGCACACGTCTTTTTCCCAAAGGCTCAAGCAAAGAAAGCTGGTGATCGTCCAGTTTGGGAAAAGCGACGCTTTCCGTATCCCGATAAAACTGTTCGTCCTGTTGTTCGTCAGTCATTTCACAGAGTTTACGCCGCGTGGCCGACAATCAAACCGGAACGAGATCCTCGATCGAGGGATTCGTGCCTCTCTCGTAAGGTTCTAGTGGCGGGTTGCCCCGCCCGCGATCTCGCCACAGGACGAGTCCGTCCGATCGGCGGACTTTCGGAGCGTCCGTTTCCCACCCTCCCGGGTCGGTTTTTGGGGCTGGGGACTAAAAAACTTAAAAAAGTTTGAAATTTTTTGAAATGTCCACCCGTAGAATCTTTAGAAAAGGAGAACCCAATCGAGTCAACCAACCGAAACTGACATGAACCTCCTCGTAGAAGATCCACTTAGTAAGACCGGTTTCAGTGGTCCGTTTGTTCTGTTTCCGAACTCTCCCGAGGTCGAAAACGGGGCAGAATGGCCCACGTCACGGCTAACGCGCGACCAGATGGATGCATTTTTAAATGCGAAATCTGATAACGCTCACAACGGGCATTTTTTTGTTGCGCCACCTGAACCCCCAACGGCGGCGCCGGAGAAAGACCTCGCTCTTGGCGTGCTGAAACAGGCAGCCCACGATCTACGCCGGTTCCGTTCCGCGACCAGGGGAGTGAGGCGGGAACTATACGTCGATGCCCACGATTGGGTCACCACAAATGATTTTTCCTGGCCTTACTCATTCGTGAATGTTTGTAAACTGCTGGATGTCTGCCCGGAAGCGGTCCGGACGGAGCTTTTCGCGGACGCGTCGCTAAGCTGGTTCGATTATTGGGCAAAGCGCGCAGGCCAGGTATCCCAGAGATTGCAGTCCTCTTTTGTTCGGATTTTCGCAGGCTGCTCCAATCCGGAGCGCGCCGCCGCCAACCCGTTACCATCATCCATTTGAGCGAATATGAAAAACCTCTGCATCAGACTTTTTGAACGCCTGTGCGACGCCTGGCGATCACTTCTTGGAG
>JBKPGQ010000028.1:0-5719 GCA_046729455.1 Verrucomicrobiota bacterium | reverse complement strand
GTTCGATCTGTGCGCTTACTTTCTGAATCAGCGCGGCCTGTTCTTTCACCGTTGCTGCGAGACTGGCAACGGTCGCTTCTAACTTTTCAAATTTGCTGTGCTCTTTGAGAAACTCGTTGAGCAACATCGCGTTCACCGCTTCATAGCGAACGGTGTAGACCTTCCCCTCCTCATCACGAGCTACTAAATCTGGGTTGACTTTCTCCACTTCCTCGGCCACGAGGCCAAATTGCGGGATGCCTTCGGGGTCAAGCTCTTTCTTGTAACGGAAAGTCACCGGTTTCAGCGCGTGAATCGCTTCGCTCAGTTTGTCCATCGGTTTGATATCGTCCTTGAAACGTTGCGAGGATCCTACCGTGCCGAGGCGTCCGTTGGTGTTTACAACAACACTTGTGCCTGTAATTGGGCTTCCACTGATGCCCGCAACAAAGGTTCTTGTTTGGGTTCCTTGCGTGCCGATGCGGATGGTGTTGGCCTCGGCCGCAACACCCTGGTTACCGATATCGATGTTGTTATCGCCCGTCGTGAGATTTGCACCGGCTCCCACGCCCAATCCGATATTGTTGCTGCCCGTGGTGTTGTTACTAAGTGCGTTGAGACCACTGGCCGTGTTGCCGGTGCCGGTTGTGTTGCCAATGAGCGCAACATTCCCGGTGGCCGTGTTGCCGGTGCCTTCTGTGTTGAGAGCGAGCGCTTCAACACCTGTGGCCGTGTTGCCGGCGCCGGTTGTGTTGAAAAGGAGCGCTTGAAAACCTGTAGCCGTGTTGTCGTTGCCGGTTGTGTTGAAGAGGAGCGCCAAATTCCCGGTGGCCGTGTTTTCAAAGCCGGTTTGGTTGTTAAAGAGCGCAAAACCACCGGTGGCCGTGTTCCTGCTACCCGTGGTGTTGCTAAGGAGCGCTTGAAGACCGGTGGCCGTGTTGTCGATGCCGCTGGTGTTGAAAACGAGCGCTTGAAAACCTGTGGCCGTGTTGTCAATGCCGGTGGTGTTGGTAAAGAGCGCTTGAAAACCGGTGGCCGTGTTGCCGGTGCCTTCTGTGTTGCTAAAGAGCGCTTGAACACCTGTGGCCGTGTTGATGCCGCCGGTGGTGTTGCTAAAGAGCGCTTGAAAACCGGTGGCCGTGTTGTCGGTGCCGGTGGTGTTGGTTCTGAGCGCACCCCTGCCGACAGCCGTATTACGATCGCCATTGTTGTCATGCAGCGCGAAACGGCCGTAGGCAGTGTTAGACTCGCCGGTGGTGTTTTCATGTAGCGCACCAGAACCGGTGGCGGTGTTGAAGTCGCCCGACATGTCCTTAAAGAGCGCTTCAAGACCGATGGCCGTATTCTCAGTGCCGGTTGTGAGGTTCAAAAGCGCACGAGTCCCCTCGGCGGTGTTGCCTCCCGGATAGCCTCCGTCCGGTGGTGGCGGTGGTAGTAGTGCCTGCGCTGCTGGCGAAAGCCCAAAGCAGCCAAGCACAAAAGTGATGAGAACTGGCAGAATTGTCCTTTTCAATTGAATCAATGGATTCATGGTTCTTCCTTTCTTTCCCCGCTGAGTTGATTCTGGGATTGCGGGTCCGGAAGGGGCGAAGAACCTAGCGGGGGGGGAAGGTCCTCCGCCTGATTCAGATCCGTTTAACGACGTCGAGTTTGGAAACAATCTCGCCTGCTTGTCAAGCAAACTTATTGTAAGCGCGAATCGCCGATTCGAGTTCCACAAAAGCGGTTACCTTTTCATCCGCGTGCACAACGAAGCGTTGACCGTCGCCACGATGCGCGTCAGCAATCCAGATTGTTTGCCCGTTGGAATCAATCGCTGAGACGCAGCCCCCCCTCCACCCGGCTTTGCTGAGATTGTCCGTGGTCTTACTGATTGTTGTTGACCACTTGCGACGCAGGTTTGCTCGCTTCAAGCTGTGCGCTCAGCTTTTGCAGGCCTGCAGTAAGCGTTTCAATTTGCTTTTGCTGGTGCGCAACGCTCGTCTCCAATTTCTCGACTTTGCCATGCTCTTTGAGAAACTCGTTGAGCAACATCGCGTTCACCGCATCGTAACGAACACTATAGACCTTCCCCTTCTCGTCGCGAGCCACCAGATCGGGATTGACTTTTTCGACTTCCTCTGCGATCAACCCAAACTGCCGGATGCTTTTAGAATCAATCTCCTGCTTGTAGCGGAAGGTGACCGGCTTGAGGTTGAGAATTGCTTCACTCGCTTTGTCCATCGGCTTAATCTCATCGCTGAATCGCGTTGAAGCGGTCATCGTGCCTAGCTTTCCATTTGAATCCACAAAGACGGCAGCACCTCCAACGACTGTTTGTGCACTGATTCCCCTAATATAGGTTGCGCTGATATCCGTGTTGCCGATCCGAATGGTGTTACTCTCGCCTTTCACACCGAGGACATGGTAGCCGATATCGATATTATTATCGCCCGTGGTGAGAGATTCACCGGCTGAATCGCCCAATGCCACATTATAGTTTCCGGTCGCGATTAAGAGGGCCCTTGCCCCGATGGCCGTGTTGGAGAAGCCGCTTGTGTTGCTACCCAGCGCGGCCATACCAGTAGCGGTGTTGGAGACGCCGGTCGTGTTCTTATAGAGCGCACCTACACCGATGGCCGTGTTGGCGTTGCCGGTTGTGTTACTAAAGAGCGCCTGAGTGCCCTCAGCGGTGTTGCCGTTAGCATTGCCTCCGTCCGATGGCGGAATGCCCGCCTCGGATGAAACGAACGAGAAGAGGCCAGTCATCATTACAACGAATGTTTTGTTTAAGACCGTGCGGCGAGCTCTACTACGCGTAATCCTGTGCAAAATACCGTCCACAGCCGTCTTTTTTCGAGTCTTGTATGTACGAGGCCTCGTGCGCGATGACGCCACTCCGGGGAGGTTCATTTCTCACCTCGTTCTACGGGAACGGTGCAACGAAGTTCGACGGATTGTCAGAAATTCCGACGATTTCCAATTTTTTGGAGATTTCTGCGAACGGGACTGTATCACGCAGACAGGCTGTAAAAGATTCCGACGATTTCGCGCAACTGCTCTGCCCATTGTGATGTTGAACTCTTTGAGGAGAATTGATGCGAGCACGACGAACAAGCCGCACTCGGTCACGAAACGCGAAATTCAAACGCAGACGGCGAAGCTTGGCCAAGCTGTCCGGCAAATTGCGGCCGCCAATGATTGCTAACGAGGAAACTACAGACGTCGAACGAACTCCCTCTCTCCTCCTTTCGTCGCTAAGATACTGGGAGGTCGAGCGTGATCTAATCGACGAACGGCTCGCCGCGATTCGTGAGCGTCAAGAATGAAGACTATTCGCCGCTCGAAGCCACGCCTGAAATGCAGCACCAACTCCGACCGGCTGTACTGAGATTGTCAGCGATGATTTTCTCAGTGCTTCACTGCGGCGGATTCTGCCTCTTTTGATCTCCACACGGCAATGACAAAGTGATATGAACTGCTCGCAATATGGAATCCACGTCGAGTGCGGTCGGCCTAGTAATTCGGTATGCGGGCCGTCGGAGTGGGCTGAAACGCACGAGCACGCGGGAGATTCCGAGTAATCTGCTGTCTAGTGAGTTAAGGGTACTGATAGTCAGCGACTGCGGTGGGCTAGGAATTACGAGGACTTACCCCTCTCCGCACCGAGTAAGTTTCCGCAGTTTGTTGCGAAAGAATTCCAACTCAGAATCCTCCCGTACCGCAACACCAAGCTAATCTTGACCGTAATTGTGCCAGATGTGTTTCGGCATCACTGCTGACGCGAGCTATTTTTCGTCTCGTGTTTTCTGTTTAGTTTAGCCGCTGCTTGCGGTGCCTTTGTTTGGATTGCTGCGGATTCGCGTCACGGATGAGGCGAGTAAACGCGCTGTGCACGCTTTTGCGCGCCGCGACGAGCCGATGCCACTCGCGGTCGATTGTTCTCCCAATACGAAGCGCCGGAACCCTTTGGTGCTGTGCCTGCGCCCGAGACAGACTCCGCTTAGCGTTTGCTGGCAATCCGAATTTACCCTTTCGAGTCTGCGCGACTGTCGGCGGGGGTGTCGATGCATGTTGTATATCGACGTCGAAGTTCGTCGTTTCCGCTAGAGCTGGTGCGACAAACGGCGTCGCGACGAGCGAAGTGGCTAGAGTCCTCTCAGCCAGCTCGCCCGCCTGCTGAGGTACCTTGCCCTGCTGGCACAAAGACAAAACAAGCGTAACGAGAACGACCGCGGCGTGTTCGACACGAGAACACAGAGACCGTACGGGATACCAAATGCTACAAGCCTTCTCCAGCAGCAGGCTTTGGAGTTGAGCAGCGGCGGTGCTCATAGGTAACAAGAGCGCCGAAGGAAACTTGAAGCCAGCTTTTGTGCTGAGACGAGTGAAGATTTTAGCGAACTTGGAATCGCTTGCAATCGCCGTTGCCCACCAATCGAGCATCCGACACTGATTCTCTTGGACTGATGACATCGAACGAGTCTTGGTGCCGTCCAGTAGATTCGCGATCACCTCGTAACCCACGTTGTCGCGCAACCAGGCGTCCAAGAAGGCAACGCGCTCCTGGCGACCGAGTACTCTGAGATAAGCAGCGAGGTGCTGAGGGTCGATAGGGCGCTTGCCGCAGAGATGCGCAGAGACAACGCTCGGAAGGATTCCGGACAGTACGGCGAGCTTGAGCTCAGTCCAGTCTCGAAAATCCATGACTCGATACAACAGCTGCGAAGAGAGCCTATTGTGAGCAGTTCGCGAATTGCGCAATTCGTCTCGCATTTTACAAACAAAACGTCCGAAGCCGCCCGCTGGCCGTATTATTTTGCAAAATTTGGTCGGCCGTAGAGCGACATCTGAAACTAGATCACATACGAATCTCGATTCTCTAGGTCAACGAGGATTTTAGGACGCGGGACGGTGACCTTGTAGATGTTTCGGCCAGTCCGTAGCAAACGGCGTAGGATCTACGATTCGAACATCGCAGCGGTAGAGGTGTCGCTCCGTAGTTAGATCCCAGCGACCACAGTTGAAACAACCGCGACCCATCAGGGCTGCAGGAAGGACCCCGCAGAAAAGGTGCGCCGCGACACGGCGCAGAGATGTCAGTTCGCGTAAAAGTTATCTAAGTGGGGTGTGGCCGGGCTTTAGCCACTCTGCTGGATTCTCTTCCAAACTCAGAACGTACGCACCTAAGGTTAGTGGCCGAGGCAAATATTTGCTGACAAAAGAAAACGAGCGCGCTTTGAGCATGGGTATCAGTATTTCAACAAGCTCAAGGAGGCTGCTTACTATATCATCCTCCATCGCGGGATTCGTCGTTGGAATGCGGATATTGCTTCCATCCGAGACGATCGGCAGCTCATTTCGCCACACATCCCTTTTATGTGCGTCCGGATCGCGGTGAGCGATTACCTTGTCACGATACTTTAAGACTTCCTTGTGAACCTCTCTGTATTTGATGGGGACGTCGTCCTCTGCCAATCTCACTTCCGGCCATTGCTTGAATGGTCTCGCATACAGCACGGTCGCCGACACAGTCAGCCAAGTCCGCATCTGCGGTCCCTGTTGGCTCTGCGAAAGCATGAAGGCCAGCAACCGTTGCAGAACGGTAAAGGAATCGAGCGCATATTCGTCTCGCCAGAAAGCAAGTCTTTCAGTTCTTGAAGGCATCATGACCTCGACCCTCTCGTGATCGAAAATCCCCGCCAGATACTTGCCGGCATGGATCTCGCTTAACCGATCAATAAGCCAATTCCGCGCCTCG
>JBKPGQ010000027.1:0-12890 GCA_046729455.1 Verrucomicrobiota bacterium | reverse complement strand
GCGCGGCGCAGCAAACTGCGCATCGACGACCTGGAAATCGATATGCGCCATCAACGCGCCGAGCGTGGCGGCGTGCCGCTGAATCTCACCCCGAAAGAGTTTGTCCTGCTGGCTCATCTGGCACATTCGGCCGGGGAAGTGGTATCGCGCGGTGAAATTGCAGAACATGTGTGGGACATAGGATTCAAAACCGATACGAACGTGGTCGATGTGGTAGTGCGTCGCTTGCGGGCAAAGGTGGACGATCCGTTTAAGACCAAACTGGTCCATACGATCCGCGGCATGGGTTATGTTCTCAAAGCGCCCTGAACCGCGCTCCATTGCCTCCCAGCTCATCCTGCTTTTTACGCTGGCTGCGGCCCTCCTGCTGGCCTGCGGACTTGGCGTCTTTTACTGGATCGTCGTCCGGCATGCATTCGCGGAAGATAATGCCGTGCTAGCGGACAAGGTGAACGCGTTGCAGGCGAGTTTTGAACAACGCGGCGGATTGGATGCGGTCGAGGCAGAGATCAACACGGCAGGTAGTCGGCAGCGCGCTCCGTTTCTGGTACGTGTGCTCGATCCGGCAGGCGCGACCATTGGGCAAACAACCGGAATGGAAGCGCTCTTGCCGGTAGATATTTTTCCACCTGCTGCTTCACGGGAAATTGCGTTGCCGACCGAACATCGAGTTGCCGGGAAATTGTTTGCATTGACGACGAGACGCGCGCTTGCAGATGGCCAGCAGTTTACGATCCAAGTGGCGCAAGACCGCTCAAGCGACGAGCAGGTCGAAAGAAAATTTGGTATTCTGGTTCTGGCCGTTCTTTCAGGTAGCATCGTCGCCTCTATTCTGATTGCCATCTCGGTCACCAGGCGCGGCCTCCGTCCGTTGGAAGAAATGAAGCGTTCACTGGAGCGAATTGGGCCCACGCACCTGAACGAGCGCATCGCCCCTGGCAACTGGCCGAGCGAGCTTCAGCCCATGGCCATCGCTTTCGGTGAAATGCTTAAGCGCCTCGATGATTCCTTTACGCGCCTCTCTCAATTCTCCGCTGACCTCGCGCACGAATTGCGAACTCCCATCGCAAACATGCTGGGTGGAGCGCAGGTCGCCCTGTCGCGCGACCGCAGCTCTGCCGAGTACCGCGAAACCATCGAATCCACGATCGGCGAATGCGAACGACTCTCCGGAATCGTAGACAACTTGCTTTTCCTTGCGCGGGCTGATGCTGCAAGCGAGCCGGTCGCGCGGAAGCGATTCGACGCGCACGCCGCCGTGGAGAAAATTGCGGCTTTTTATGAGACGATCGCAGAAGATCGTCATGTCGCGATCAGTTGCAAAGGCCAGGGACAAATTTCTGCCGATCCCGCCTTGTTTGAGCGCGCCGTGGGCAATCTGGTCGACAACGCGCTGCGTTTCACTCCGGAGAATGGTTGCATTGAAATCGCGCTTGCCGAGCACGCGACGGACTTCGAGGTCGCAGTCAGCGATAATGGCTCGGGCATCGCTCCCGAACATTTGCCGCGGGTGTTCGATCGGTTTTACCGCGCAGAGTCATCGCGCGGATCTGACGGAGCAGGCCTGGGGTTGGCTCTGGTAAAGTCGATCGTCGATCTTCACGGCGGGACCACCAGGATTCAAAGCGAAATCGGTCGCGGTACAATCGTTAGTCTCACTTTTCCAAAGCGAGGCTAAACTAAAAATTCATCTTGCTAATCATTACAGTTTTGTAATTATAGCGGATACCTACCGGGCTAACAACCCCGAAAGCTTTCGGGGTTGCTGAAGTGGAGACGCCGCAGTCCGGTGGAGCGGGCTGCGGCTACACTGCTCCGCGATCTGCGGAGACGCCGTGCTGAGCGAGCATGATAGGAATCGCGGCCATGCTTGGAATGATGGCGAACGAGGTGACCAGACCGCCGCCTCTCCAATTGGGGGGGAGTTAGGACCTCAGCAAAAATTTGTCTTGCCAATTATTACGGTTTTGTAATCATGCGCGGCACCTATGAGAAAAATATCTCTTTTTTGTGGAGGTCGATGGCTGCGGCTTCTTCCGCTGGCCGCATGCGCGTTGCCATTTTCTGCAGTTAGTCCGTCGGTCTTCGCGCAGGCTACAATGCAACAGCAGGAAATTGTAGTTACGGGCGAAGAAGTTCCTAGTGCTTACGGTGCGCCTCCTGGACTCTCGCGCAGCCGTTTTTCCAACACAACGCAAGCGTATGTATTGCCACCATGGGCATTTTTCTTCGGAGAGCTTTTTGAGGGACAGGGGTTCCGCCACGGACCACCGGATTACCTTTTCACTCAGGAGATCGAGATGGGCTTACCGTATCGTTTTGGTGTTGCCGCGGAGGCGCAGTTCGAACGATTTAACGGCGGCGGCGGCGCGCAGACAGTGAGTCTGGAAGCACGATGGGCTCTTGCTGATTGGAACAAGATTCCCCTCAATCCAACACTCTTCGCCGAATACAAATTCGGTGTCGGCACTATTCGACACGAAGAAGTTCCACCTCCCCCGGGAGAAGGAGGAGAAGAGGAGGAGGAAGAAGAAGGCGGCCCGCCCAAAGTTCCCGATGCCTACGAATTTCGTTTGCTCCTCGCGCAGGATTTCGGCGAGCACGTCGAATGGGCCATGAACTGGTTCTTTGAAAAAGAAAATACCGGCGATCGCGGCCGCGAATGGGGCTTCTCCCAAAGCGCCATGGTTCCCGTCCTCTTGCCTAACGAGCGTCTGAAAATCGGCGTAGAAATGGAATATAAGAATGTTACCACGAAAGACACACGCGGCGATGCCTTGAACAGTTTCGTCATCGGCCCAACCCTCGCATGGAAACCGACAGCAAGTACGCGGCTTGATATTTCGCCACTATTCGGTTGCACCAGCGACTCGCCAGTGGCCGATGTCTTTGTGGCCTTTTCCTGGCTCTTCGGCGGTGAACGAGGCGAGACCGAAGCTGAAGCGCCCGTGTCCAGCCGATTCCGTTATCTCAGCAAGGTTTCCCGCGCTGATAAGGAAGCAGATAAAGCAATGAAGCAGGTTGCGCCGCCGCCATGTCCGGAATGGTATGGCGACAATGAATGGAATGTGAATCTGTGGGGCACCTACGCTTTCACCAACACCGAGTATAATCCTAATCTTTGGCTGGTGGATGTGGTACAAAGTACCAGTGAAGGCCACCCTGTGCTCGGCACCTACGACCATTACATCGGAGGCGATCACGCCTGGGGCGGCGGCGGCGATATCAAATACTTTTTTCATCGCTACTTTGGTGTGGGCATTGAAGGATTTGCCCTGGATGCCAGCAAGAATGGCTTCGACATCTTTGAGGACCCGACCGTCCCAATTTTCACGCGTAAAAGAATCAATCACGACCACACCATTGGCGCTGTTTTAGGAACACTTACGCTGCGCTATCCAATCCCCTGCACGCGTTTTTCGCCCTACGCATGGGCTGGTGTCGGTGCAATTTTCGGCGGCGGCGAAAGAGATGTCCTTCACACACAGGGGCCGTCAGATGCGTTCGCTGTCCACGCGGAGACGGATCACTTCGGTAGCGAAACCAAAGTGGTCGGTCAATTCGGAGCCGGTCTCGAAATCCGATTTGCACGGCATGTCGGTTGGACTAACGACCTGAGCTTCGGTGTAATCGATGGAATTAAAAATAATTTTGGAATGTTTCGCAGTGGCCTCAACTTCGCCTTCTAGCTGATAATGAATGCGAAGGATTCCTGGCCGAACGCTTCCAAGAACATCTTCAGGGGCTGACAACCCCGAAAGCCTTCGGGGTTGCTGTGGGTTGAGAAGCCGCAGCCCGGTGGAGCGGGCTGCGGCTACACTTCCTTAATTGAGCGGCTTGTGTCAAGCGCCTCCTGATTCGCTCGGACGTCTCGGACAAGCGCTGCTACTTCCCGGGACATTTCTTGACCTCATTTCATCGCACCGATAGTTTCATTTTGGAAAGGAGATTGTCGGTGAAAACCGAGGTATCGATCGAATACTGCGTCGTTTGAAACTACACGCCGAAGGCCGTCAGTTTGGCGACCAAAATTCTTGAGCTCGGCGAGCGCATCAAGTCGCTCACGTTGATTCCCTCGAGCGGCGGCGCTTTTGAGATTCGCGCCAATGGCAAATTGCTCCATTCCAAACTCGACACCGGCGATTGGCCGGACTTCGACGCCATTGTCTCGGCGATCAAGAGAGCAAAATAGCGCGTCGACTGCATTTTTTGCAGCGCTCAGCCTAACGAAAGCGATCGAGACGCAGACGTTAAGCCTTTTCAACGCCCAACGCTCAACGCCCAACGCTCAACGCTCAATTCAGACAGTTCGGCGTTGGATGTTGGGCGTTGGATGTTGGGCGTTTTCTTCTCTTGGGAGAGTGAAGGGCGCCTGGTGGCCCTCGCGGTCTTCAAAACCGTTGTCGGTTCCGCATACCCGGAATCGAGGTAGGTTCGATTCCTATCCTCTCCGCCAAGTTTCTGTCGTCATCCTGAGCGGAGCGAAGCGAAGTCGAAGGATCCCGTGGCCGTATCGAGCGGTAATTCATCGGGATTCCTCGACTTCGTTCGGAATGACAACCAGTTCGAAAGGGGGTGATCCACATGTCGCGTGAACAAATTCGTAAACTCACTTCGCTTTCATCCTGCGCCGGGTGAGCTTCCAAATTGAGCCAACAGGCCCTGCGACAAGTTTTGCCGCAGCTTCCACTTTCTTTGGACCCAAAAGTAATCGTGAACTCGACTACGTTCGACGATGCCGGTGTTTATCGCCTGGATCGCCATCGTGCACTCGTGCAAACCGTCGATTTTTTTACACCGATCGTGGACGATCCTTTCTCCTACGGCCAAATCGCGGCCGCCAACTCGCTCTCGGATATCTTCGCGATGGGCGGGCGCCCATTAACCGCGCTGAATATTATCGGGTTCCCGGCTGACCTGGTTCGGCCAAGAGTGATTGCCGCGATTTTGCGCGGCGGTCTCGCCAAAGCTGCCGAAGTGGGTTGCGCCATCATCGGGGGCCATTCCATTCGCAATCCCGAGCCAATTTATGGCCTCGCTGTCACCGGAATGATCGATGTTCGCTGTCTGACAACAAACGCAAACGCGCACTCCGGCGATCTGCTGGTCTTGACCAAACCGTTGGGCACCGGGATCGCCACGACTGCGATCAAGCGCGGAGTTGCTTCGCGCTCGCTGCAGAAAAGGGTCATCGCGCTGATGTCGAAAGTGAACACTGTAGGCGCCGAACTAGCGGAGCTTCGTCTGCTGCGCGCCGCGACCGATGTAACCGGCTACGGATTGATGGGCCACTTAATTTCACTCTGCCGCGCCAGTGGCGTCTCCGCTGAAGTCGACCCGAATGCGGTGCCTATGGTAAGTGATGAGATCGCGGATTTAATCGAACAAGGCTGCGTACCCGGTGGTAGTCGCGAAAATCTCGTTGCCACAACCGTGGCTGTCGATTGGGGAAGCACGGATGATTCGCAGCGAATTCTTTTAACCGACGCGCAAACCAGCGGCGGATTACTTTTGTGCGTCCCCGAGGCGAAACTCGAGAAAGTTCTTGGAATTCTGCAGCGAGGGCGAACGCCTTGCGCTGCTGTTATCGGCAGAATTACCGCCCATCGGTCTCGGCGTCCATTGATATGCGTGAAAGAGTGAAACCGCGCTCACGCCGGGAGATTCCTGCCGTCAACAAGGTTCTCGACGCGCTGGGCGAATATGACCTGCCGCGCCCTCTGGTTGTCGATCTGGTCCGACGAGAACTGTCGAAAATACGGGGCAACAGCGAGATCCCAGAATTTGAATCGACGGTTGAGCACCTCCGTCGATCGCTTGAGCTACGTCGCGCAAGCCGGCTGCAACCGGTCATCAACGGAACTGGGATTGTAATTCATACAAATTTCGGCCGCGCGCCGCTTGCGCCCGAGGCGATCCGCGCTCTCACCGAAATCGGCTCGAGCTATTGCAATCTGGAATACGATCTTGCAACAGGTGATCGCGGGCATCGCGGCGCGTACATCGAGAATACGCTCGCGCTACTTTGCAGAGCCGATGCGGCTGCGGTGGTCAATAACTGTGCAGCGGCTCTCGTTCTAATCGTTCACCATTTTACGGCAAGAAATGGTAGGGCGCGACCGGTCCGAGCCGGACTGGCCTCTGGCGCGCCGTCTAAGAACGAAATCATCGTCTCCCGCGGTGAGATGGTGCAAATCGGGGGCGGTTTTCGAATTGGCGAGATGATCGAAGCCACGGGGGCAACCTTGTGCGAGGTGGGAGCCACCAACAAAACGACAATCGATGATTACAGCCGCGCGATTGGTCCCAGGAGCGCGATGATTTTGAAAGTTCATCGCAGCAACTTTTTCATGAGTGGTTTTGTTGAGTCGCCGTCTGCGGCGGCAATCGCTGCGCTCGCACACAAGAAGCGAATTCCTTTTGTGGAGGATTTGGGCAGCGGCGCGATCGTGCCGACAGAGCAATTTGGAATCGCCGAGCACGAGCCGACGCCCGCGGAAGCGTTGAAAGCCGGAGCAGATCTTGTTTGCTTTAGCGGCGACAAGTTATTCGGCGGACCACAGGCAGGAATTATCGCGGGAAAGAAGCGCTTCGTTACCGCCTTGAAACGCGAACCGCTATTTCGCGCCTTGCGTTGTGACAAGCTTTGTTTCAGCGCGCTGCAAGCCACGATCGATCTTCACCTAAACCAGGCAGCCGCAGAAATTCCGGCGATTGGGCTGTTGCAAGGTGCCGAAGACAAGCTGCGCAATCGAGCCGCGTCAATAAAGAACGCTCTGAGTGATCTGCCGCTGCAAATCGCCATTGGCCGGAGCACAGCCAAGGTCGGCGGTGGCACATTGCCAAAATCTACGATGGCATCTGTTACAATTGAAATTGTCCCGAGGCATTGTTCGCCTGTGGAATTCGCCGCTCGTCTGCGCAGCACAACGCCACCGATCATCGGCTATATCGCCAATGGTCGCTTCAGACTCGATGTGCGGACCATCCTTCCGCACCAGGATGATCTGGTAGTTAATGCGATTCGCACTGCGTGTGCTGAAACTGATTGAGAGCCGTTTACACAGCACTGTCATCCCGAGCGAAGCGAGGGACCTCACAGTCGAAGCTTCGAACATCCAGTTCTCGTTGCATGATCAATCAGCCTGTGAGAGGTCCTTCACTTCGTTCAGGATGACGCGAGAATGTTAATTGTTCATTTTTAGCTCTAGAGTAGTGACAAGGAAACATTTCATCCTGGCGACGGCCGGGCATGTCGATCACGGCAAAAGTGCGCTGGTAAAAGCGCTCACAGGAACAGACCCCGATCGGCTGCCTGAGGAAAAGGAGAGACAAATCACGATCGACCTCGGGTTCGCAGGGTTGAATCTCGCCGGGCCTGACGAGCAACGGTTCCACATCGGAATCGTCGATGTCCCCGGTCACGAAGATTTTGTTCGAAACATGATTGCCGGCGTCGGCTCGATCGATCTCGCGCTTCTGGTCGTTGCTGCCGACGACGGCTGGATGCCGCAAACTGAAGAGCATCTGCAAATTTTGACTTACCTCGGAGTCGAACGAGCCGTGGTGGCTCTCACAAAAACAGATCTGGGCGGGAACGAAACTGTCATCCGGCAAATTCGTGATCGTTTGCACGACAGCCCTTTCGCGAATGCGCAAATCATCGCGACCTCGGTTCGCAATGGCGACGGCATTGACACGTTGAAAAGCACACTTGCCAGCGAGTTCGGCACTATGCACCCACCGCGCGACTACGGAAAGCCACGCTTGTTTATCGATCGCGTGTTTACCCTGCGTGGAATCGGCACCGTCATCACGGGAACATTGACCGGCGGGCAATTGCACCGCGAGCAGAAAATTGTTGTCCAGCCTGGCAACCTCCAGACGCGGATTCGCTCGATTCAAAGTCACGGGCGCGAGTTGGAAATTGCCGAACCCGGAATGCGAACGGCGTTTAGTCTGCCAGACATCAGCGTGGAGCAGATCAGCCGGGGAAACGTTGTCACGATCGCCGATTTCGAGCCTGCAAATTCGACGCTCACTGCACTCCTCGAAAAATCAGTCCGACCTTCTCGCGAAAATCCCAGCGCGCGTCCCCTGAAAAGTGCTTCATCTGTATATCTTCATCATGGAACATCGCGGACCGCAGCGAAGATCACGCTCCTTAAAAACAGGCTACTTGAGCCGGGCAAAAAAGAGATCGCTCAGCTAAGACTCGCATCGCCAATTTTTGCATTTGCCGGCGATCGTTTTGTTATTCGCGATCCATCAGAGCGACACACTCTTGCCGGCGGAATGGTGCTTGATCCAAATGGCGGGGAATTTCGCGATGAGGCGACACGCAAATTGCTAATGAGTCGCGCCACGCATCCAGACGACGTGCACTCTTGGGTGCGCTCTGAAATTGGACTGCGCAAATTTGTGTCGATTCGAGGTCTTCTTGATAAATCCCACTTCAGCAACAGCCAGATCGCTGACGCCTTATTGAGCCTGAAACGCGATGAGGAAGTTGTCGTTCACGACAAAATCGCGGCAAATGCCAGTACATGGAATGCTTTGAGAGATCGCGCCACTCGCCTCATCGACAATGCACTTGGCAAGAATCCCGAACGGGCCGGTTGCGACTTGAGCGAACTGCGCGCCGCGCTACGCGACAAATCGACGGATGTTTTCGAGGCGCTCGTCGCGGACATGTGCTCCGATGATTTTGTTCGGAAACAATCAACAATTACGCGGCGTTCACATCGGCCGGCTCTGCCGGCAAAGCTACAACCTGTCGCAGCGAAAATTCATGAAGCGTTATGCAAGAAACGATTCGATCCACCACCGCGAAGAGAACTCGAATGGGACCCGGACGCGCAACGAGTTCTCAGATTTTTGATAGAAAGCGGAGAAATGATCGAAATCTCCTCGGAGGTCGTGTTGTTGCGCGAGAACTTTGAACACATGAAAAATGCCGTCGCTGATTTCATTTCCAAAAATGGACCAGCTACGGTCAGCGAATTGCGAAAGGCACTAGAGAGTTCACGGCGAATCGTGGTTCCGTTTCTCGAAAGGCTCGATCGCGGCGGATTCACGCGACGCCTGGGCGACAAGCGCAGCTTGCGATAGACCCGCTGTATGGGACAAATGGGAGGTATGCCCCGGAAACCGCGCGAAGGAGGTTCTGCCCGGAGAGTTTCCCTCCTCCTCTCCCCTTCGCCAGAAGCGGCATGGGAGCATGTCGTTCGGCCCTGGTTCGAGAAGACGGTCACTAGTGGTTTACTAGAGGAACAACCAGTCGTGGTCGTAACAGCGTCACGCAGCCAAGCCTATTTCTTCCGCAGTCGACTCCTTGCTGAGGGCAAATCGCTGCTTGGGGTGAAATTTCTTTCCCCTCCGCAACTGCGCGAACTTTTGCTTCGCGGCCGCGACGTCAACGTTGCCTTGCGGGAACATCTTCGACTTTTCCTTGCGATCGCGGCTGAGGAATTCGCGAGTGAGAACGGCGATAACGAAGATGCGCTTGTCGCAAAATCGATCGCGCGCGACCCGGATCATTTTTTGCGCGCACTCGATCAGCTCCGCGCCGCGGGGTGTAGCTTTGACGAAATTGAGGCGCCGCCGTTGCGTGCAATCGCTGTGCGTTTCGAGAAGCAAGTGCGCGAGTGCGGCTTCACTTTTGTTTACGATGCCGATCGCGACGCCGCCCTATCCGCTGCGGAATCGGCACCTCTTTTCAGCAACTTGTTGCTGCTCGGATTCGATGCGGCACATTGGCCGCTCTGGCCGCTGCTTCGAGCGGCGACGCTCGGTTCAACTAGTGCTACAGCTATATTAAACGATCCACGCGATGAAGCGCGCGATCTCGATGAAACCTGGGTCGGGACTTGGGAGGAAGACTTCGGCCCGGCGGAAATTCTTCCGCCCCCATCTGCTGTTTCGCGGCCTGCTCTCCCCCGCTCTTTGGCTGAGGGTCGATCCGATTTACTTACTCCAGCTCTGCCAACCGACATTCATTTCCTCATTGGCCGCGACACAACCCAGCAAGCGCGCGCGATCGTGGCGCTCACTGCGAAGTTCCTGAGCGACCCGCAGTGCGAACGCCTCGGTATTCTATTTTCCAAGGGGGGCGCGCTTGCGCGGTTGGTGGCGACGTTTCTGCAATCGACCGAAATCCCACACAACGACGGCATCGCGCATCTCGCGCCGAGCGCGTTCGACGACGATGCCTGGCGCGCGTGGCTGGAATTGCAAGAAGCGCCGCGGTTAAAACTGCTGTTCCGGTTTCTGCGCGCAACGAGCGCCGGGATTTTCGAGAAGATATCGATCTCGCAGATCGAAGAAACATTGAGCCGCGCTTATAACGACATTCTCATCGATGATATCGAGTTGCTGGGCGATTACTGTGCGAGCAGCCCTGAGCTGCGGCACGGCGTCGCGGTCGCGCGGGGCTTGGAGAAAATCCAGTTCCTGCCAGAAACCGCGACGTTCGTCGAATTTCTTTCGCAGACGCGCAAAATTTTCTTGCAGCTCGCCTGGAAAGAACATTGGCAAGAAGTCGAGCGACTCAGTCGCAACTGGAGGGAGCGGTTATCAAGCAAAGTTTCGAAAAACTCCTACTTGCGGTGGCTGCGCGAGCTTGTGGGCGCGCCATCATTCGAGCGCGATGATTTCGGAGCGCATCCGTATGCCCGGGTGCACCTGCTCATCTACGCGGACGCGCAGGGACAGCCTTGGTCGCATCTGATTTTTGCGGGGTTAAACGACGAGGCTTGGCCAGCATCGGACGACGAGCTTGCATTTGTTCGCGATGAGCGCGTTGTTGAGCTGAATCGCCAGAACAGAACATTGAATCGGCGCGCCTCGAGGCGCGGGCGGCAGGGTGAAGGCCATTGGAGCGTGCGAGAAGGCAAAACTCTCCTTCTTGGTCCCAATGAGCAACGCCAGGTTCGCCGACGACAGCTCCTGAACCTGGTTGAATCCGTCAGCAACGCGATCGGCGCGAGCGCAAATCTGTATTCCGAAGCAACGCCGAGCAGAATTGCAAACCCCAGCGAATTTTTCTCCTGGCTTTACTTCAATGCGCGCGGACGCGGCGTTTCACAACGAACGTTGCAAACGCTCGAACAGCAAACGCGCGGCTGGTTGAAGGATTGGTCGCCGGTCGATGCCCAGAAGGTTGATTCGATCAGCGTCGGGCGCACGCGATACGCGTTCGATCAACGCCGCCAGCTACGAGCTGCGAGCGAATACGAATTCGCATTCCGAAATCCTTCCGAGCGTGAGATTAGCCTGCGAGTTACGCAATGGGAACAGGCGTTGCGCTGGCCCGCGATCGTTTGGATGGAGATTTTTCTCGGCGTTGAACCTGACGATGACAACGCCGACGCGTGGGCTGTTGCTACTGGACAATGGGTCCATCGCTGGCTTGCCGATAGCGTTCCCAACGGCGACGAACGAAAATTTGTCGATGTCAGTCGGGCAGACGAGATCCGCCAGCGCGTCCAGACACACGCGCAAGGATTTCGCGAACAAGTCAGCAAACTTTGCGCCGGCCGCGGCAAAGCTCTGCCTGATTGGTGGCGCTCCGGTTGGAGCAACGCCCTTTACATTGCGGATTGCCTTGCAGCAAAGATATCCGATCTGCGGGATTGGTCCGAAATGGCAGTCGAATGGCCCCTCGATGAACCCAGTTTGATTGCAGTAAGCGAAACCGAAACACTGCGCGTTCGCGGTCGGATCGATTTGATTCTTGCCCGGTGCAAATCTGAGCAGGCCAAAATTGGTTTTAGCGATCTCTGGGTTGTCGATTACAAGACTGGCCGGCAACGCGGTTTTCGTTTGAAAGAGCTGCGGCGTAAGGACACGCCTGAACGAAAATTCCGGAGGCAATTAATTGAAGGTCGCGGCGTTCAGCTCGCGCTCTACGCGCTCGCGGTTCACGCGCTGGGCGGCAAGGAGGTACAGTTAACATTGCTTTCGCCCGCGGAGGAGTTCGAGCCGCAGTTTCATTTGGCTGATGTGCTCGCCCAGAAGGATTTTTGGCTGGAGCTGCACCGGATGCAGGAGACCGGTATCTTCGGGATACTCGGCCCAGTGCACGCTGATTTCGGATACGTCCGGAAATATCCGCTCGCGACGCTGCCGATTGACCCCGATCTGCTCGAGGAGAAATGGGCGCTGACGCATCGGGCTTTTACAGTCGAGGACGAGGAGGAAGCGAAGTGACGCCTATTGCCGACGAAACCGCGCGACAGCGATTTGCGCGCGAATTGGATCGCAATTTCTCAGTGATCGCTTCCGCCGGCTCCGGAAAAACGCGCGCGATTACCGATCGCATCGTTGCGATGGCGAAAAATCGACAACGTGCGCTTGAATGGCTGCCGCAACTTGTGGTTGTTACTTACACGAACCGCGCCGCTGATGAAATGCAGCAGCGCACGCGGCAGCGGATTCTCGAAGCCGGCCTTCCGCTCGAAACCGTGGAGGCGTTCGGTCGCGCGTTTTTTGGAACGATCCACGCGTTTTGCATGAAGCTCCTCGCGACGCATGGACACCATCTTGGACTGCCCGCGCGGCTCGAAACGATCACTGATGATGACGATTTGTGGAATGAATTTGTCCAACAACAGGCGAAGATCGGACGCTCGTTAGGCACAGAGAATCGGCATCTTCTTTTGCGATTGATGCAGGCCCGGCAGTTGATGGACCTGGCGCGCAGGCAGGACCACGATTTCACTGTGCCTGAGTCTCTCGGACATTGTCCAGAATGCGATTTTAGCAAAGTCGAAGCTGCCCTTGAAAGCCCGCAGGCGAAAAATATCCCGAAAGCAAAAGCGCAACTAAGGGACTGGCTGCGCCGCTGGCGGGAAACAGACGAGTTCGCGCCCTGGCCACCGTGCGCCACG
>JBKPGQ010000026.1:0-1273 GCA_046729455.1 Verrucomicrobiota bacterium | reverse complement strand
CGCTGTTAAGGCGACAAAGAGCAGGTAAACTGCCGTGTTATTCTGGCTCGACGCCGCATACCACATCGCACCCAGCACAAACAGCAGTCCGGCAAAACCTGCTGTTGGATAAATGAGCGGAAGTTTTCTTGCTTTCACGGGACCGGCACGCTGTGAAGCAGATTATCAGCAAGCGTGCGCCCGCTTTGGCCGGGTTGTTCGATATCGTGCCCCAACCGATGCGCCATAACTGGGATCCCCACAGCTTGAATGTCTTCGGGAAGAACCATGTCGCGTCCGTGCATCAACGCCCATGCCTGGGACGCGTGCATCAGTGCAAGACCTGCGCGCGGCGACAAACCGGTGCTGTGACGTTGCCGCGATGCATCAAGCAAATCCTGCAGGTAATCGAGCAAGGCGGGGGACGCGTGCACCTTTCGCACATTATCTTGAATCTCGATCAATGTTCGCGGGTTCATTACCGGCTTTAATTCCTTAAGCATGTCGCGGCGATCCATGCCCAGAAGCATCGCGCGTTCGCTGGCGCGGTCCGGCACGCCCAGCTCGATCCGCATCAGAAACCGATCAAGCTGTGATTCAGGTAGCGGGAAAGTACCGACCGCGTGTTGCGGATTCTGTGTCGCGATCACAAAGAACGGCTCGGGTAACTCATAAGTCACGCCGTCGATGGAAATACGATGTTCTTCCATTGCTTCAAGCAGCGCACTCTGTGTTTTGGCGGTCGCGCGATTCACTTCGTCGATCAGCACCATCTGCGAGAAAAGCGGACCGCGATGAAATACGAAGCGTTGCTCGCCCCGATCAAAGATTGAATTGCCAAGAATATCGGCAGGCAACAGATCACTGGTAAATTGGATGCGCTGAAATGCGAGCGCCAGCGAGCGAGCCAATGCCTGGGAGAGCGTTGTCTTGCCGACACCCGGAATGTCTTCGATTAAGAGATGACCGCGCGCGAGCAAACAGGCGACGGCGAGCTTAACCGCCTGGTTCTTTCCTACAATAACTTCACAAATCTGCTTCGTGAAAGCCTCGACGTGGTCGGTCACCCTGAAATAATCTGCGGGAACGCTACGCTTCGCAAATGATTCGAAGTGCTACCCTGCCGGGAATCAGATTGGGCTGGAGCAGGTGAGGGATGGGCGTCGCGATAACACTTTGTCACAAGACCGAGCACGAACGCCGCGAGAACAAACATGATCACTCGTTTTTCCATCGAAGTGAGGCGGACCCTCTGCCTCGCTGCATTCAAATTTAACCGCCAATGCCTTTTCAA
>JBKPGQ010000025.1:0-5344 GCA_046729455.1 Verrucomicrobiota bacterium | reverse complement strand
TACAATGTGGAAAATGGAAGAGGCGATTGACTCGTTCATCCGTTTCCTCGCTGTCGAACGCGGTCTTTCTGAAAACTATCAGCTTTCCACCCAAAGATCGCTGAGTGAATTCGCGCGGTGGTGTGCCGCCAGGAAAAAAATTGAAGATCCGCGCGCGGTAACATTGCCGGCAATCAGCGAATATCTTGCAGACCGCAAGCGCGCCGGCCTTTCGGCTTCCTCAATTAGACTCATGGTGGTCGCGTTGAAGATTTTTTTCCGGTTCCTGATTGCTCAGGGCAAAGTTCAGCGCGATCCGGCTGAAGCGCTGGCGCTCCCACGAATCGAGCGTTATCTCCCGGAAACGCTGAACGAATTGCAAATCGAGCAGTTCCTGGAAAAAATCGACACGAAGGCTCTTCACGGCCTGCGTGATCGGGCGATGATCGAGCTGCTTTACGCAAGCGGTCTGCGTATTTCGGAGTTGGCAAACGCGCGTCTTGAGAATTTCAACTTCGAAGAGCGAGTTGTGCGTGTAACTGGGAAGGGAAACAAGACCCGCCTTGTGCCCGTGGGCCGCAAGGCATGCGAAGCGCTGGCAGCGTACCTGTCCACCGAACGGCCAAAGCTCGTCAAGCGCAGCAGCAGCAGCGAAATTTTTCTTTCCGAGCGCGGCACCAAACTAACAACAGCGCGGATCTGGCAGATCGTGAAGGAACATGCGCGCCGCGCCGGACTCGAACAGAACATCTACCCTCACCTTTTGCGGCATAGCTTCGCGACGCACCTGCTGGGGAACGGTGCCGATCTTCGCATCATCCAGGAAATGCTCGGCCATGCCGACATTTCGACGACGCAAGTCTATACGCACGTCGATCAACAGCGATTAAAAGCTGTGCATCGGCAATTTCATCCCCGGGCGTAGCACAAAAAGCTTTCGGATATCTGTTTAGCCCAAAAGGCGCAGCCTACATGCCCGATCACTTTGCGTTTGATCCAGGATCAAGCATCGAGTATCGAGCATCCGCGCTTGAGAGGCGCTGTTTATGAGACGAGTTCTGTTGCTAATCATCGCGGTCGCCATTGCCGCATACGCTGGTTGGTACTACTGGAATTTTTCCCAACGGGTTTCGAGAGCTCCTGTGGCCAGCATTCTGCCACGGGAAACAATTTTTTTAGCGCACATGCCGGACTTTAGCCGGACGCGCGACGAGTGGCGTCAGTTGGACATTTATCAGCTATACCGCGAGCCGGCCGTGCAGGATTTTCTGCGCAAACCGTTGGACAACATGCCAAGGCCGAAAGCTTTCGTTACGCTGCAGGAGATGGAACAGCTCGACCCGAAGAACGTCTTCTTCGCCTTAACGTCCATCAGCGATAGCGCTCCAAGCGTTGTTGGCGGCTTTCGTTTTCGTGGGACTCAGGAGGACGCCGAGCGGGTCATCGGAAAATGGCGCGCGATGCTTTTGGAACAACGCCCGGGCACGAAGGCCGAGAAACTTCAGTATCAGGGCCACGAAATCGACGTGGTCACAGCGACTCCATTTACTCTGGCAACAACGTATGATGGTCCATGGTTCTTCGCGGCGACAAACGTGACGGAATTAAAAGCACTGCTCGATCGCGTCGACCATCGCGCGAAAAATTCTGGGGAAACGCTCGATAAGGACGAAGCATATCGTACGGCCACCTTGCATCGGCCATCGAATTATGCAGCGTTTTTCTATCTCCAGCCCAAGACATTTTCGGAGCGGCTTGCCGCGTTGCGTGCTGCTGTCCGATCAAGTCCGACTCCCGGCGAGACCACGATGCTTGAAAAAATGCGGTGCATTGCCGGTTCAACGCGATTCGAGAACGGAAAAATACGCGATGTGCTTTTTCTTGGAATGCCAAAGCTCGAGAATAACGCCACACTCAACCGCTCCTCGCTAACGCTTGGAACAAAGGAAACGTTTTTTTATCTGGCGATGCTGCTCAATCTCGGGGAAAAGATGGAAACACTAAACCAGGTTGCCACGCTAGGTGGCGCGGTGCAGAAAGTTTTCCAGGATCTCGCCACCAGCGGGATTGCAGCTGAGGATTGGAAAGCTGCGTTTGGCCTCGAGCTGGGAGCACTGGCAGATTGGCCATCGAGTGCGCATTGGCCATCTTTACTTCTGACTCTGCCCGTGCTCGACATGACCAAGGCCAGCAAAATCATCGAAGCGTTCACACGCGCCGATGAAGGCGCAATCTGGACGCAAACACAGAAGGACGGTATCCGCTATTTTTCGAAGCAATCGGCAGCCACACTCGTCGCAATCACTCCAACGATCGCGTTATCTGACCGGATTCTCATCGCCGGGTTCAACCCCGTGTCAGTAGAAGAGGCGATGAAACGCAGCGCAGGTAACTCGTCGGAGCTCGCTGATTCGCAAACCTACAAAGCAGCGGAGCGATCACTGCCAGCACCGACAAATTTTTTTTCATACGTCGATACAGCGCTGCTGTACTCACGGCTTGATGCTTCGCTTCGTCCAATGTTGCTAATGGCTGCGGCTTTCATGCCGGCCATAGCTCGTTCAGTTGATCTAGGCAAACTTCCATCGCCAGAGGTGATTACAAAGCATCTGAGTCCGATTGTCTCCTCGCAAGGATATGAGCGCGATGGTTATGTGGCCGAGTCGCTCGGGCCAATCACGCTGGACCAAGCGGCCATAGGGCTCGCCATCTTGAGCAGCGTCGGCACGGCCGCACGACAGCAAGGCGCCACAGGTTTTGGCAGTTGGGCGCCTTCGTCGACTTCCACGCCGCAGCCGGCGACCCCATCACCCACGCCGTAGGCGGGAAAGAACTGCCGGGCGAAGGAGCTGCGCCATTTCGGCACTCTTTTGGGTTTGAAGCACGGGAAAACAAAGAAAAGTGCTGCAGTTTGGCGAAAACGTGCTATCTTTTTCGCCTTATGGCTATTCTAAAGAAAAATGCATTCTCCCGTCGCGTTCCTGATCTGGTAACTGAGGAGCTGGTCGCTGTCCTCTCACGGCGTTCGTCGTTCGAATTTAAGCAGTTGTTCGACATCGTGCACGAGAATCTTCGGGCCCGGAACGCTGCCAGCGGTGGCGAGGAAATGCTGCGCCTGCGAGCTTATGAGAAATTGCAAAATCTCGTGGCGCGGGGCGCGGTCAAGAAGAACGGCAAGAAATACAAGGGCTTGCCTTCGGCTTTGGCCAGTGCGATCGCCCAGCAGAATGGCCATCTTGCGGGTGTAAAATAAACCGAACCCTGCTGGTTCCAGGGAATTCTGGATGCTACGCGAATATTTGCCGGTTCTTCTGCAAATCCTCGTAGCCATCCTCTTCGCCGCTTCCGCACTGGTCGTCAGCGTGCTGGTAGGCAAAACCGGGAAACGCACACCCGCCAAGGATACCCCGTACGAATGCGGCATGATTCCTCAGGGTGAACGCCAGCCGCGCTTCAGTGTGAAGTTTTATGTCGTGGCGATGCTTTTTATCCTGTTCGACATCGAGATCGTGTTCATGTACCCTTGGGCAGTCGTGTACCGCGACGCAATCAGGCAGAGCAGCGTCATTTTCTGGAGCATGCTTAGCTTCATCACGATCCTGATGGTGGGCTACGCTTACGCAGTCAAAAAAGGCGCCCTGGATTTTAAAAGGTAAGTCTTTCTTCTTACTCCCGATCTTGCTCATGCTCTGTAGAACCGGAGGCCCGAGCAGGTTCGAAAAAAGAGATCACGTTTCTAGCTTTCAAGACGCTCGAAAAGGATGAACGCCTTACGGCGATCTTCTGACGCAATCGCCCGATTTCTGCCGCTCCTCCTGCTGCTGAGCGTTCTCTTTTGGATCTATACCACGACGGGCGGCCAGCAGGTTTTTGTTAAGGAAGTGCTAGGAGGCGCCTACGATTCCCAGGCGGAACATTTTCGGCGAGGCAATGTAGACGTCGATGTAGAAGCCATCGGCCATGAAGCAATGATTGTCGACGGTAAAGTCCGCATGTACTTTGGGCCGTTCCCGGCATTTCTCCGCATCGCGTTAAATTTCGTTTATCCGGCAGGACAGGGGAAATGGTCACGGATCTCCGGATATTGCGCGGGCGTCATTGCGCTGTTTGCCTTTGCCGGCCTAATGCGCACAGCTTTGTGCTCGTCGTCACTTTCCTTGCGAGGCCGCGCCTGGTTGGGAAACGCGTGCATTGTCGGCTTTGCGCTCGGCTCGCCGTTGCTTTTATTGCTTGGAAATCTTTCCATCTACGATGAGGCGATCATCTGGGGTTTGGCCTGGTCGCTTGCAGCGCTCTACTTCGCCCTTCGCTCGCGACAGTCTGAGGGCGCTGCTTTGACGCGTGGATTGCTGGGATTCTCTCTGTGCGCAGCCGGCGCTTTACTTTCCAGAGGCACCTTCTGCATCCCGTTTATCCTGATCGCACCGCTCCTTGCCCTGCGGCTAGGACACGAAAACCGAATAGCCAATATTGTGGCCCTTCTTTTCCCGCTTGGTGCTGCCTTCGCGTTTTACGTTTGGCTAAGCTATGCGAGATTCGGCAGCGTTACCGGGGTAAACTACGATTATTACATTAATCTGGTTCACAGCGAATTCGCGCATAAATACGGCGTGTTCGCTTTGCGTCGCATTCCTTATAGTTTTGCTGACTACTTCAGCCTGCACTTTCCAGGCCTTGACCGTGAGCCGCCTTTCCTCAGGGCAGGCCGCCATTCATATAGCCATCCTTCCCTCTTTTCCAATCCTGACAGCGAGACATATATCTCTCTCGTCTGGTGTTCCGGCTGGCTCGTTTTTGCCGCCATTATGGGAATCGCACGTCTAATTCGGCGCAAAGGAATCGACCTTTTTGAGATGGGTCTCGTCGTAGCCCTCTTTACTCAATTTTTCTGCGTCCTGTCATATTTCGTGCTCGCCCAACGTTACACCACTGATCTTTATCCTTTCCTGATCTTCTGCCTTGTTATCTTTCTCGGTTCAGGCAGCGTGGCCTTAACACGCTCGCATTACGTACTAGTTGGATTGGTCGCTCTTTCGGTCGTCGTAAACTCGCTGGCAACCATCTCCTGGTTAGTTAATGCTGACCAAAATGTGCCCACCGAAACAAAAGCCGCCTGGGAAAAGCTGCTCGGTCGGCATTCTTAGGAGAAATCAAGTGACAATATTGTGGTAGCCGACAAATTGCAGAAACCTGGCAATAGCCGCGAATTTTGGATTGCCATAGGCGTATCGCTATTTGCGGCGATCGCGTTTTATCTCTCTACCAAGGCGACTCTGCACGACCTGGATTACACAAGTCAAATTGCTTCGGCTCTGCTGCATGGTCAGCTGGGTCTTCGGGAAAAACCGCCTGACTGGCTTAATGA
>JBKPGQ010000024.1:0-8364 GCA_046729455.1 Verrucomicrobiota bacterium | reverse complement strand
CATCCTGTCGCTCCTGCGTCGCGCCGCAGATCGTGTCGAAAAATCTAAAGTTCTTCTCGGCAAGCTCCGGTCCGTCTCGATCGACAATGGCCCGCCGAACGCGCCGCTGCACTTCTTCTGTCTCGCCGCGCAGCATGGTGGGTTGATTTGCTACACCGACAGTTCGCAGATGCACATCAGGATCGAACCCGTGCGAATGCGCGCCCTTGAACTTCTCGAGGAACGCGTGTTTGTCGCCGCCGTGCCTGATATAGTCGCAGACATAATCGGTGTCTTCGAGCGTTAGAACAACCAAGTAATGTCCGCTACCATCACCGAGCGCGCGCGAGCTGGTAGCCTTTGTTTCTTCATGCTCAGCCTTTCCGTGAATGATAGACGTGGCCGATTCGCTCGCGTACTTGCGCACTCGCTTCCAGACGCTCATCACGTCTCCGCATGTGGTATCGACAATCTGGCAGCCGCGATCTTTGATCTGTTGCTGGATCGATAATTCGGTCCCGAATGCCGGGACGATGACCACGTCTTCGGAACCGAGATCGGAAATGTCGGCCTCCTTGTTCTTGCCGGTTAGATTCTTAATACCTAACGAGGCGATTTGCTGATTGACTTCGGGGTTATGAATGATTTCGCCAACAATAAAAAGACGGCGATCTTTGAAAACCTTGCGCGCCGCATATGCGAGATCGATCGCGCGCTCCACTCCGTAGCAAAAACCAAACTGTTTCGCCAGGCGAACGCTGGTGTCGCCAACTGAGATAATTCCCCCCGCCTGGCGCACCTTCTCGACAATATCGCTTCGGTAGTGCGATTCGACCTGTTGCTGCACGGCAGCCATCACGTCGGGTGTACGTAGATTCACTTTCTCCCGCGCTGTTGTGCCGCTGGAAATTAGGTTCGTGCTCATACCATCGTTGTTATTGAGCGCAGCGAAGAATCTCAGATCAGTTTGTCGAGGGAGCGCCGAAACAGTAGCCAGAGATGTTTCGCTTCGCCCAACATGACACGGTAAAGCGCCTGGGGCAACGCGCCGCCGCTGGCTATTGAAGTAGCGGTCCGCTCGGCTTTTCGAACCCGGCGTCCGTAATCATTAGCCGCGGGTCGGGATCCGGGGTTTTGGAATCGTCGACGCGCTGCACCTTAGGCCCAATTGTTTGGTCCTCGGGCTGCGAATTAGCAATATTCACCGGCGTGCCAATCCGCACCAGCGCGAAAAATTTCGGCGCCGCTTCGCCTTTCAACCGGATGCAGCCGTGTGTCCGGGGTGTGGGATGGACAAAACCCTGGTGAAAACCGTACGCAGGCGCGAACTCGCACCAATACCCCATCGGGTAACCCACGTAACGGCCAGATCCGCCTCCAGTGGAAGGAACCACGCGATCGCCTTGTACGCTAAACCCGTACGACCCCGAACGTTTGTGCTCCTGTTTGGAGTAAATCTTGAAATTGCCTTTTGGCGTCGGTTTCGCCGGAGTCCCCACCGAACACGCGACGGCCATAAGGCAACGATCACCCTCCATGACGTAAATATTTTCTTTCGAGAGCGAAACGAGCACTCGCACGGCAGAGGGATTATTCGGTTTGTACGCAGTCACGTGATACGGCCCGCCCCCGGCCACACGCCCTGTTTGACAACCAGTCAGCAGCAGAAGCGAACCGCCAGCACACAGCAAAATTAGTCCGGAGATATGTCGCATATGGGGATACTGGATAGGATTGGGCGGCCTTTTGTCAACCCGCCTTCGCTAAAGCTACGGCGTGGGCAGGCCCGCCTTTCCTCGCCTTAGGTGTAGCCGTCATTCCTTGTTAGTCACGGTAAAGATTGTCAGGAAAGCGACTTCGATCGCCAGTGCTTCGTGAATATTGCGATTCAAGTGATCGCGCAATTCTTCGAGACACCGGATGCGCTTCAAAATTTCGGTCGCGCTGAATCGGCTTGCCAGCGCAGCGGTTTCTTCTCTTGCGCGAGGCAGGCTACGTTGCGTCACACCATTACTGGAGCGCAGAACGTCAGACCACCAGGCGAATAATGTCTCGATCAATTCGGCGCGCCGTTGCAGGTAAAGACTTTCGCCACGGGCTTTGTAGTATTGTTCGCGTTCTTCTAGCCAGGCACCATCGGTTGCATCCTTGTAACGAACTTGTTCCTGCTTCAGCGCTTCATCTGTTTCGCGCTTAACTTCTTCCCGAACTGAACGGAGCAAACGCTGAAATTCCTGAGCCAGACGATAGGCAAACTGAACGGTCCAGCTTTGTTCGTGGGACGCCTGTTGGAGTAATCTCACCAGCTTTTTTTCTTCGTCGCTCGCCTGTAGTTGGCCGTCTCGTGAAAGGGGAATCGCAATGCACCGCGAAAGAATTGTCTCCGGTAGCGCTTCCGGCAAAGCACTCAGCAGAAGTAGCAAGGAATCCTTCGGCGGTTCTTCCAATGTTTTGAGAAACGCGTTTGCGGCCTGAGGCTGCAGCCGGTCGGCATCGGAAATGATCGCCACTTTGCGTCGTCCATTGCGCGCGCGCATTTGCAACGCATGCTCGATATCGCGAATCTGCTCTATCACAATCCGCCGCGATTTCGATTCCGGCCGGGCAACGGAAATTTCACGGGCCTTGGCTGAGAAGACATCGCCGGCAGGCGTGCCATTAACAAGGCTGGCCAGATCCGCGGCAAGCTGTTGCTTCCCGCTGCCTGGCGGCCCTGAAATCAAATAGGCGTGCGCCAGTCGATTCTGTTCGTGAGCGCGACGCAAATAGTCGAGCGCTGTTTTGTGAGAAAAAGCCATGTTAGTCAGAAGTGAGAGACGAATGCGGATGACGAATCGGCGAAACAGCGAGATTCCTGTCGCTAGCCCATTCGCCCATTCGCCGATTCGCTGTTTTGAGATTCATCGCTTGCGCTTTGGTCGGCAAATAAGCCATTTCTTCGGCTCATCGATCATCCGCACAAGTTGCGCGCAGATTTTCTCGTATGGATCGTCAACGCTTAGAAATTCGTCGCGAGAGACATAGGGATAGTGAAATGCGAACTCTAAATGGACTTGTGTTTCCGCAGCTTCGCCTTCCGCATCGCTCAGTTTTGAGACAAACGCCGCCTCATACCGCCGTTTTCGCCAAGCTTCAGCAATGTTAGCACACACTGAGCGCGAAGAGCGCCGGATTGGATCAGTCAGAGAATACTTTTCCTCGGGTGGAAACTTCTTGCTTGGCTCATAAACGCGCAGGCCGGCTGCCAACGCATTTTGGTACACTTCCAAATCGCGGAAATGCCGGATTGGTTTCCTCGCCGTTTCGCCGTTTCGCCGTTTCGCCGTTTCGTCCATGGTGATCAGTGGTCCCTGGTCAGATTTGGAAAACGCGAAGAAAGCATCTCCCAGATCTCCGTCTCGATCTCGTCCGCATTTCGCGCACCGTGGATCAAAACAATGCGATCTGGCTCACGCGCAGCCAGTTCGCGATACGCTTCGCGAACGCGCTCGTAAAACTCATCCGGTTCCTGCTCCATCCGATCTGGTTTACGCGGTTTCTGCATTCGCGACTTCGCGCTGACCGCATCGATATCGAGGACAAAAGTAACGTCTGGAATGCATTCGCCGACCGCAAACGCATTCAACCGCTCGACCATCTCACCATCCAATTTTCGTGCCGCGCCTTGATAAACAGTGGTGGAATCAAAGAAACGATCGGCAATCACACACATGCCACGTTCAAGCGCTGGCTTGATAACCTCGCGCACCAGCTGGCTGCGGCTCGCCTCGAAGAGAAGCAGCTCGGTTTCCGGGGTCATACCCGAACTGTGCGAAGCAAATTGCAGAAGTTCACGAATGGTTTCGCCGATCGGCGTGCCGCCAGGTTCGCGGGTGACCAGATGCGGCACGCCGGAACGCTTCAATCGCCCGGCCAATCTCTGCGCCTGCGTCGATTTACCGCTACCCTCTGATCCTTCAAACGTGATGAATGGCAGCCGGCGCATGATGTCGATTGTGAAACAAGCATCTGCGATTGTCGAATGCGCAGCGTAGAGCCGCCATCCCGTGAAACGAGTAATTTGCACACCTCAACCGGAACCGTGACTAGGGCGCGCTCTTTGTCCTCCTGAGCCCCAAAAGCTTTCGGGGCGAAGGACCTCACATTTTCCAGCGGCACCTAGGCGTATTTGTGTGATCAAATGAGTCAACGTGAGGTCCCTCGCTCCGCTCGGGATGACAAGCTTGTGCTACCTTATCCGCATGAAAAATTTCTGGCTCGTGAAGCAGGAACCATCGTCGTATTCGTGGTCGGACTTTATCGCCGAAGGCCAAACCAGTTGGACTGGCGTACGCAATTACACTGCCCGAAATAACCTTCGCGGTATGGAGAAGGGCGATGAAGTCCTTTTCTATCACAGCGGCGAGGACAAAGCTGTCGTGGGGATCGCGAAAGTAATTCGGACCGCGTATCGAGATTCGACCGCGAAGGAAGGCGATTGGTCCACTGTTGATCTTGCACCTGTCAAGCCACTGCACAGGCCGGTTACACTTCGCGAAATCAAAAGCCATGCGCCGCTAAAGGGAATACCGTTGGTTCGGCAATCACGTCTGTCGGTCATGCCGTTGGCGGAATCGGAATTTCACGAAATTGTGAAGATGGGCACATCACGTTAAATCGTTGAAAACCCATCAACCGGGTTTCGTTGTAACGATGTAACGTTTAACGAATCGGGTCATTGATTTTGCCTTGTTCAAAGCTGTGTCGGGGCCGAAAATTCGGAAATGAGTACAATTGCGGCAACGGAGTTCCTTCCCCTCGTCGCAACTGGCGCTGCCACAAGAGATTTCATGGTCGTCTCTCTGCACGACGTCGCTCCATCCAGTCAGCAGATCGCAAAGACAATCATTTCAGAACTAGCTCGGCGCGGGGTGAACGTTTGTTCTCTTCTGGTCGTCCCGGATTATCATCATGAGGGACTGTTCACGAGAAACCAAGAATTCGTATCCTGGCTACGGGACTTGGAAGCGGAGGGTCATGAAATCGTCATTCACGGGTATTTTCATGAACGCCCTTGCCGTGCCCAAGAGAGTTTCCGCGACAAGTTCTTCACGAAATTCTACACGCAACAGGAAGGTGAATTTTACGACCTCCACTACGACGAAGCGCTGCGCCGAATTACAGCAGCGCAAAGTGAATTTCGCGCAAGCGGCCTTAAGCCGCTGGGTTTTGTGGCTCCGGCGTGGCTCCTTGGGAAGGAAGCTGAGCGCGCCGCGCGCGATGCGGGGATGGAATACACCACCCGCTTGCACAAAGTGTGCGATCTCCGGGCGGGCGATGAGTTCGCAGCGCGATCGATTGTTTACAGCGTTCGAAGGAACTGGCGCCGCGGAATTAGCCGAATCTGCAACGCCACGCTGTTTCGATATCTAGAGGGGAAGCCACTCTTGCGCATTAGCATCCATCCACCCGATTATTCGCACCCGACGATTTGGCGGCAAGTCACGGGTATGATCGAGCGGGCGATTGGGTCGCGGACAGCCACGACCTACCAGGACTGGATCGCGCAACAAAGATTGAGACGGGGAATGTAGATATGAGCAGGTGCGATCTTCATATTCATTCGCGCTACAGCGCGCGCTCGGAAGAATGGCTCTTTCGCCGTTTTGATTTCCCCGACAGCTATTCCGACCCGAAACAACTGTACGAAAAATTGCTCGAACGGGGAATGGACTACGTCACGGTTACCGATCACGATACCATCGAGGGCTGCCTGCAAATCAGTGACCGGCCTCGCACTTTTATCAGCGAACAAGTCACCACCTATTTTCCAAACGATGCGTGCAAGCTGCATATTCTCGTTTGGGGAATTTCGGAGAGCCAGCACCGCGAGATCGATGCGGTGCGCGAAAATATTTTTGGGCTGCAACGCTACCTGCAGGTTGCGCAGATCGCGCACGCGGTTGCGCATCCCCTTTACAGTATCAACGGTAAACTCGATTCGCGTCATGTTGAGCTGCTCATTCTTCTTTTCAAGCATTTCGAGGGCATCAACGGTTTGCGCGACGCACTTCTTAGCGATCTGGCGCAAACGCTGTTTAAACAACTGACGCCGGAAAAAATCGAGGCGCTTGCAAACCGCCATAATCTGTCGCCCACACACGCGGAGCCATGGAAGAAGATTTTTGTTGGTGGCTCGGATGATCACGGCGGGCAGTTCGCCGCCTCGGTTTTTACGGAAACGCCTCCGGCGGAATCCGCGGAAAAATTTCTCAAACATGTCCGCAACGGCGACTGCAACGCGCACGGCCACGGCGGCACGCCGCTGCTCCTTTCCCACGGTTTTTATAACACGGTCGCCTGTTTCATCCAGGATCGCTTCAATGAAAAGCTCGGACCGGGCGCAGCGCTGTTGGAGAAAATGTTTTCGCGGTTCATGGAAGGCCGCGCCCCGACTGAATTCACTCTCAAGGAAAAAATGGAATTTATCGTGCAGGGCGTTTTGTCGGGAAAAATTTTCGAGTTCGTCAAGCCTGCAAACGTGTCGCTGTGGAAAGAACTTTCAGGTTATTTCGGGCAACCGGAGGTGAAAGCGAAGCTAGCCGCGCAATTAAACGGAGTCAGCGAGCCGGAGCGCCGCACATTTCTCATGGCGAACATGGTGGCCGAGCAGCTCACGTTCCGGTTTTTCCAAAAATTTGTGCAGGAAATTGGTAGCGGCAACATGGTCGAGAGCATGCAAGCTCTCAGCGCGATTGCGCCGATCCTGGTCATTCTTACGCCGTACATCTACGGATTTCATAGCCAGGCGCCCTCCCGAAAATGGCTGCGGGCTATCTTTCTGGAATTGACCGGCGAAGTTCCAGCCGCGTTGCAAAACCGCAAACGCGCCTGGTTCACCGATACCCTGGAAGACGTTAACGGAGTAGCTACGACCATCCGTAAGATGACGGCAGCTGGCGCCGAAGCCGGAAAGGAACTGATGGTGGTGGTCTCCAGCAGCGAATTGCACGTCGATAATATTCCGATCAAAAATTTCCCGCCCATCGGCCAATTCGAATTGCCCGAGTATGAGCTCCAAAAATTGAGCTTTCCGCCGGTCCTTCAAATGCTCGACTATATTCAGCGGGAAAAATTTACTGAGATCATCATCAGCACGCCGGGGCCGGTTGGGCTTACCGCATTGCTTGCAGCCAAAATGCTCAATCTGCAAACGAGCGGCATTTATCATACGGATTTTCCTCAATACGTCCGGATTCTCACTGAGGACGGCTTCCTGGAAAGCGTCGCGTGGCGTTACATGCATTGGTTCTATGGCCAGCTCGACACCGTGTTTGTTAATTCTGAAGAATATCGGCAAAGCTGGATCAAACGTGGCTTCGATCCCGCGAAACTGAAAATTCTTCCGCGCGGCCTCGATATCGAGCTTTTCACACCAGCACGACGCGAGCCGGCATTCTGGGAGAGATTTACTGCCGCCAACGGCCAGGTCCGTCTGCTCTATGTCGGCCGGATATCCCGGGAAAAAGATCTCGATATCTTGGCAGACGCCTATCGCCGATTACGCAATGACGGCCTGCCAGTGCAGCTTTTTGTTGTCGGTTACGGCCCGTACTCCGAGAAGCTCGCGCAATCACTGCCAGAGGCAGTTTTTACCGGCTATCTTACGGGAAAAGAATTGGCGACCGCGTACGCCTCAGCTGATATTTTTGTGTTCCCGAGCACTACCGACACGTTTGGCAATGTCATTCTGGAAGCGCAGGCTTGCGGAGTGCCGGTCATTGTTTCCGATTCTGGCGGGCCCAAGGAACTGGTGGAAGACAGAACCAATGGTTTGATCACTCGATCACGCGATGTGGATGATTTCACGCGAGCTATCCGTTCGCTTGCTACAGACGCCGCCTTGCGAGAACGCATGGGCGATGCCGCTAGAAAAAGCGTCGTCGATCGGAGCTGGCCAAACGCATTCCGCAAATTCTGGTCCGCGACGGATATCTAGATGCTCTTGAAGTAAGGGACGCGCGGACCCAACGCAGTCGCAGCTTCTCATAACGCGACCTTCCACGCGGGAGTTAAATTTATTTTTGAGATTCTTCTGGCCTCTTCAGCGCGTGATAATCAATCTGCACAGATGATGAAACCCAAACTCTTTGCAATCGCCGCACTGCCCTTTTTTCTTGCTGTCGTTTGCTTAGCGCAGCCAAACGTCACAAATGCGAAAGGCAGCAACGCACCTTACAACGAAGGCCCGGTTTGGACTCTGACGATGATAAAGACCAAGACCGGTCTGGCCGATGAATACCTCAAACAGATCACCGGAACCGTGAAGCCTGTCTACGACGAGGAGAAAAAGCAAAAGATCATCCTCGATTACAAAATTCTGAATGGCGAGTCATCCGGTCCGCA